>NZ_JBEYHT010000028.1:0-88512 GCF_040635425.1 Streptomyces laurentii
GCGGTGGGGGTACCTCCCGTGCCCGAAGGGCTACGGGGGAGTTGGCGACCGACGACAACGCGGCGAGCGCGCGTGCCGGGGCACGCGAGCCCAGCCTGATCCAAAAGAAAGGCCCTAGGGCTCGCTTCGGCGCGGAAGGCGGAGTACGCGTGGCGGGCACTCGGTGACAGGAGTTCTGTGGGGGTGGCTTCATGACCCCGGCGCGGGTCGGGCCGCCCGGTGGCCAGGCGGCCCGACCCGCGCCCTCCGTCACTTGCGGGCGACGCCGCCGTACATCGCGACGGGCTCGGCCGGGGTCTCCGGGCGCCAGGCGGAGCAGGTGACCACGCCCGGGTCGAGGAGTTCCAGGCCGTCGAAGTAGCGGGTGACGGCGGCGGGGGTGCGCTGGGTGAGCTTCGGGGTGCCGTGCTCGTTCCAGAAGGCCACGGCCTCGTCGACGTCCGGCATGTCGGGGTGGGTGACCGTGTGCGACAGGACGAGGTGGCTGCCGGGGGCGAGGGCGTCCATGAGGCGGCGGACGAGGGTGTACGACTCCTCGTCGTCCTCGACGAAGATGACGACCCCGAGCAGCATCAGCGCGACGGGCTGCGAGAAGTCGAGGGTCTTCGCGGCGGCGGCCAGGATCTCGTCGACGTTGCGCAGGTCGGCGTCCAGGTAGTCGGTGCGGCCCTCGGGGGTGCCGACCAGCAGGGCACGGGCGTGCGCGAGGACGAGCGGGTCGTTGTCCACGTAGACGACGCGGGCGTCGGGGGCGACGCGCTGGGCGACCTCGTGGGTGTTGTCGGCGCTCGGCAGGCCCGTGCCGATGTCCAGGAACTGCCGGATGCCCTGCTCCTCGGCCAGGTAGCGCACCGCCCGCCCCAGGAACAGCCGGTCCGCCTTCGCGTACGAGCCGATCCCGGGGTGCAGCTGCCGGATCCGGTCGCCGGCCTCCCGGTCGACCGGGTAGTTGTCCTTGCCGCCGGTCCAGTAGTTCCAGATCCGGGCGGTGTGGGGCCGGGAGGTGTCGATGCGCGAGGCGATGTCTGTCACGACGCCAACGTATCGCAGCGACCTGCCAACTCCCCTGCGTAGCTGACATATTGCCGACCTTCCGATCCCGCTCCCGCGCTCGTTCCCGTTATAAGGTCCGCGCCATGGCCTCGAACGCGAGCGGGCACCCGGCGTTCATTCCGGTCGGCATATGCCTGGTCGTGGGGCTGCACTTCTTCCCGCTCGCCCGGCTCTACGACCAGCGCCAGTACACCGCGACCGCCGCCCTCCTCACGGCCCTCGCCGTCGTCGGCTTCGGCCTGCTCCTCGCGGGCATGGCCGCCGAGTCCCTCCGCGCCGTGGTCGGTCTGGGCGCGGCACTCGTGCTCTGGGGCTCCGCGCTCCACGTGGGGACGCGCGGCTGAGCGGTCCGAAGCGGGTTCCTACGGCAGCAGCCAGTGCGGGTCCGGGACGACGGTGAGGAGCGCCGAGACCACGACCACGGCCCCCAGGACGCCCAGTTCGACGCGGGCCGGCGGCTGGGCGTCGGCGCCCCGCATCAACCTGCGGCGGGCGGTGAGCGCGAGCAGCGCGGTCACCCCGAAGAGGGCCAGTTTGACCAGGAGGACCCGGCCGTAGGCCGTGGTGAACAGCCCGTCGAGCGGAAGACGGCGCAAAGTCGAGAAGGTGCCGGTGACGGCGAGGGCGGCGAACAGCCAGCCCGCCATGCGCGCGTACCGTAGCAGCACGTCCCGCCCGCCGCCGCGCAGCCGTATGGTGCGCAGCACGTACAACAGGGTGCCGAACCACAGCGAGGCGGCGGTCAGATGGACCACGGTGAGGCTGATGCCGACGGCCGGGCTGTACGTCTCCGGGTGGGCGCGCATCGCCTCGGCGCCGACGGCGGCGGCCAGCGGCAGCGTGGCGAGGTCGTGGTGGCGGGTGGCGGCGCAGAGCGCGGCGAGCACGAAGGCGTTGGCGGTGATCAGCAGCAGCCGGCCCTCGCGCAGCCCGTACACGGTGCTGAGCTTGAGTCCGCTGAGGGCGGAGAGCAGGACGAGCAGTCCGGCGGAGGCGGCGAATCCGGTGACGGCGGCGGGCAGCGACCAGCGGCGCGGCAGGGGCCCGTCGCCCGCCATGCGGACGCCGGCGAGTTCGCCGATGTGGACGGCCAGGGCGGTGACGACGAGGAGCCGCAGCACGGTGATGCCGCCGGCGGCGGGGATCTCGAGTTCGCCAGTGCCCGTCTGGGCGAGCGAGTCCCCGAGCAGGGCGATGACGAGGACGGCGAGGACCGCGAGCGCGGCCGCGGCCGTCCGGCGTATCGGAGTGCCGAGGGGCCCGCGAGGTTCGGGGGGTCCGGGAGGCGTCACCGGACGATCGTCACCGGGGTACGGACGGGCGGCAACTCGCGTACGTGCGCATGGTGTACGCCGTACGGGTGACCCGAGGCGGTGTACGCCGGGGCCTGCGGGCCGCCTGTCCGTCCCCGGGAGGATCAGGCCTGGCTGAGGTGGGCCCAGAACTCGTCCCAGGAGAGCCGTCCGTCGCCGTTGTCGTCACGCTGCTTGATGAGCGCCTCCGCGACGGTCTCGGTCACGTGGAAGTCGCCCATCTCGGCCATGACGTGCTTGTACTCGGCGGCCGTGATGAAGCCGTCCCCGTCCACGTCGAACTTGTTGAATGCCGTGCGCGCCGACTCGATGTCCGCCACTGCTTCCGCCCCTTCATGGTGCTTCGATGTCGGGGCCAGATTATCGGTCGATCCTATGGCCCATGATGGGGGCATGAGCGCGGACGTGGCGGGGATCCTGGCGGCGGCGGCCCGGGGGGACTTCCCGGCACCGGACGGTTCGACGACGGTGCTGCCGCAGCCGAACGCCCGCGACGCCGGGGTGCTGGCGTTCACGGCGCACTCGGTGGTGTTCCTGGACGAGGATCCGGAGTGGATCCGGGCGGAGCTGGCGGCGGCCTGCGCCGATCCGCTGGCGGCGTCCATGAACCCGCGGTTCCTCGCCGCGCTGATGGCCCGGACGGGCCGTTCCATGAACACGATCGATCTGCTGACGGTCGCCGGCGCGCTGCCGGGCGCACCGGAGATCGCGCTGCGCGAGATCGCGGACCAGGAACATCCGCGGGTGGCCCGCGCGCTGGCGTACCGGGACGAGGTACGGGTTTGGGTCGCCGACGGCGGCATGGTGACCCTGGGCCGGGGCGTGGCGGGCCGGATGGAGGCGGCGGTCGAGGTCGACGAGGACGCCCGCCACCGGGGCCTCGGCCGCGCCTTGGCGCGGGCCGCCCGCCACCTCACCCCGGACCCGGTGGTCTGGGCCCAGCAGTCCCCCGGCAACGCCCGCAGCGTCCGCGCCTTCCAGGCGGCGGGCTACCGCCCAGTGGGCGGCGAGGCGCTGCTGACGGCACACTGAGCGTCCGGTCCGGACGCCCGGGCGGGGCCGACGGCGCGCCGAGCGCCCGGACGGAGGGTCAGCGGAACACCCCCGTGTGCCCGAGCGAGTAGCGCCCCGGCTGCGGGTAGACCGCGAGGCCGTGCGGGCCGCTGCCGACGGGGATGCGGGCGAGCTGCTTCCCGCTCGTCGTGTCGATCGCGTACACCTCGGAGTTGTAGCGGCCGGACAGCCACAGCACCTTGCCGTCGGCGGAGACGCCGCCCATGTCGGGCGAGCCGCCCTGGGGCAGTTTCCACTTCTTGGTGAGCTTGTCCTCGGTGAAGTCGAAGACGGAGATGGTGCCCTCGCCTCGGTTGGAGACGTACATCTCCTTGGAGTCGCGGGAGACGTAGAGCCCGTGGCACCCCTTGCCGGTGGGCAGCAGGGTCGGGGTGGTGAACTTCTCGCCGTCGAGGACCCACATGCCGTGCGCCATCATGTCGGCGACGTAGAAGGTCTTGCCGTCGGGAGAGATCTTCACGTCCTGGGGCATGGCGCCCTTCAAGGGCAGTTTCTGCTGCCCGACGACCTTCATCGCCGCCGTGTCGACCTTGAGCAGTTCGCCGGAGAACTCGCAGGAGACGACGAAGTAGCGGCCGTCGGCGGAGAAGTCGGCGTGGTTGACGCCGTAGCAGCTGACCGGGACGGACTTCTTCCGCTCCATGCTGTGGGCGTCGCGGAAGACCAGCTCGCGGTCGAGGGAGGCCATGACGACGGCGTACTTGCCGTCCGGGGTGAAGTAGAGGTTGTACGGGTCGTGGACGTCGACGGGCTTGCCGGCGCGGCCGGTGGCCGGGTCGATGGGGGTGAGGGTGTTGCCGCGGTCGTTGTTGACCCAGAGGGTCTTCAGGTCCCAGGAGGGGACGACGTGCTGCGGCTGCTTGCCGACCGGGATGGTCTCGATGACCTTGTAGGTGGCGGGGTCGATGACGGAGACCGTGTTCGAGTTGGTGTTGGGGACGTAGACCCGGGACGGGAAGTCCTTGACGACCGGGGAGAGCGCGTTCGGGCGGTCGGCGGCGTAGAGGTCGTGGGGGTCGAGCGGCGGGGGCATGCCGGGCAGTGCGTCCGGGTCGGCGGGCCGTTTCGGTACGGCGGGGAGCGCGGCGGCCTCCTTGGTGCCGGTGGCGGCGGGCGAGACCGGGGAGGAACCGCCGCCGCAGGCGGTGAGGCCGGTGCCGAGGGCGAGGAGCAGGGCGGCGGCCGGCAGCGTACGGGATCGGGACCCGGACAGGGAACGGGAACGGGCACAGGGGCGGGGGCGGGGGCGGGCGGGGTTCGGCATCAGCTCAGCAGCTCCGTGGTGGTCACCGCGCGCAGGCCGCGGCGGTCGAGGTCGGCGAGGAGTCGGGGCAGCGCGGCGACGGTGTCCGGGTAGCCGAAGTGGAGGCTCACGATCGATCCGGCCCGGATCCGCCCGGTGACGTTCGCGACGACGGCGGCCGCGCCGGGCGAGGTGTAGTCGAGGGAGTCGATGTCGTACGACAGGACGTGCGGGTATCCGGCGCGCCGGGCGGCCGCGCGGACGGTGTCGTTCGCGTGCTGGGTGCGCGAGGGGCGGAACCAGGTGCCGATGGAGCCGGTGAGGCGGCGCAGCCGGCGGGCACAGCCGTCGATCTCGGCATATGCCTCGGCTTCGGTCATGTCGTTGATGCCGATGTGGCGCTGGGTGTGGTTGCCGAGGTCGTGGCCGCCGTCCAGGACGCGCCGGGCCATCTCGGGGTGCCGGTCGAGCCAGTCGCCGACGGCGAGGACGGTGAGGCGGGCGCCGCCGTGTTCGGCCCGGTCGAGGACGGCGCGGGTGAGGTCGGGGTCGCCCTGTCCGTGGAAGGTGAGGGCGACCCGGGGGCGGTCGGGCGGGCCGGTGGCGATCTCGGCGGGGCGGCCAGGGTAGCGGCGCGGCGCGGGGGCGGCGACGGGCGCGGCGGGGGCGGGGCCCCGGGAACGGGCGGAGGCGGCGGGTGCGGGGGTGGCGCGGGGCTCCGTACCGCAGGCGGTGGCGAGGGCCCCCGCGAGGGCGGTGGCCGCACCCGCCCGGAGGGCGCCGCGGCGCTCGATCGGCATCACGGGACCATTTAAGGATGATTGATCCCGTAAGGCGGCGATTGGTCCGATCAAGGACGTTTGCGACCCCGCCCGCCTGTCCACCATACGGACGGGGAGAGGAAACAATCAGCGAACCCCATATTTATTCATGGTTTGAAAGGTTGGTGCTGTACATCACCGAGGATTCATCTACGATCCGCCCATGTTTGTCCGCATATTCCCGGTAAAGACTTTTGGCGACAAGGCCACCTGTCTGAGATAGTCGGTGACACGACCCCCATTGACCCGGGCCAGGTCGTCAAGCGGCCGTGGATACACCCCCCCCGTCCACGGCGCATCACACGAAAGCCCCCACGCGCCCCACCAACGGCGGACGGGGGCTTTCGTGCGTCGTGGGGCGGCAGCGGGGGCGGGTGACAGCGGACCGGCGGTGGCGGGTGGGCGCCGACGGGCGAGCGGGCACCGCTCAGCGGTCGATCACCCGCATCTCGAACCAGACGGTCTTGCCGCGCGGGGCCAGGTCGACACCCCACCGGTCGGAGAGCTTGTCGACGAGGAAGAGCCCCCGGCCGCTGGTGTCGAGTTCGTGCACCGGCATGAGGCAGGGCAGTCCGCGCGAGGGGTCGCGCACCTCGATCCGGATCCGGCCGCGACGGCGGTGCATCCGCAGGGTGAAGACGCGGGCGCCGGTGTGACGCACGGCGTTGCCGACCAGTTCGGACACGAGCAGCACCGCGTGCTCGGAGATCTGCGGCCCGAGTTTCCAGTCACGCAGGACCACCCACTGGGTGAGCCGGCGGGCCAGCGCGGCGGACTGGGGAAGCGACGGAAGCCGTACGTCCTGCTCCGCGGGGTTGCCGTACTCGGCCAGCGCCCGCGCGGCCACCCGGTGCGCCTCGGCGGTCCGCTCGTCCTCGGCGCCGGGCCCCCAACGGGCGACGACGCCCGTGCCGGGCTGCCGCGGCTGTTCCATACCTTCCAGGCCCGCCATGCCCTCCATCATGGCCGTCCGGAGCGGCCCGCGGGGCCGTTCCCCGGGAATCATCCCTCCGGAATCGGCAATTCCGGGCCATTGACAATGGCACATGCCGACGGTGGGCGAGGGCCGTTCGGCCCTATCCCGCCGAAGTACGGACATGGGAAAGCCCGCGGCCGGAATCCGGACGCGGGCCGGGTGTCACGCGCGCGGGCGCGCGACGGTCACCGAGGTGCGGGGGAGGGAGGTGCCGAAGGCGCGCCGGGAGCCGTCCGGACGGTCGTCCGGCACTCCCCCGCCTCCCCCGACTCGCCCACCCAGGCTCAGGCGAACTTCGCCTTGCCCGGCCCCTCCTCGACGAAGCTGCGCATGCCGCGCTCGCGGTCCTCCGTCGCGAACAGGCCCGCGAACCAGGTGCGTTCGATGGCGAGACCGGTGTCGATGTCCGCCTCCAGGCCCTGGTCCACGGCCTCCTTGGCGGCGCGCAGCGCGATGGCGGGGCCCTGGGCGAGCTTCGCCGCCCAGGCATATGCCTGCTCGTAGACCTCGGCGGCCGGGACGACCCGGTCGACCAGGCCGAGCCGGAGCGCCTCGTCGGCCTTCACCATGCGGCCGGTGAAGATGAGGTCCTTGGCGCGGGACGGGCCGATGAGACGGGACAGCCGCTGGGTGCCGCCGGCGCCGGGGATGAGGCCGAGCAGGATCTCGGGCTGGCCCAGCTTGGCGTTGTCGCCGGCGATCCGGTAGTCGGCACAGAGCGCCAGCTCGCAGCCGCCGCCCAGCGCGTAGCCGGTGACGGCCGCGACGACGGGCTTGGGGATCCGGGCGACGGCGGTGAAGGCGTCCTGGAGCCCGCGGGACCGGGCGACCATCGCCGCGTGGTCCATGACCTGCATCTCCTTGATGTCCGCGCCGGCCGCGAACACCTTCTCGCCGCCGTAGAGAACCACGGCGCGCACGTCGTCGCGGCGGGTCGCCTCTTCGGCGAGCTCGCGCAGCCGGTCCTGGGTGGCGACGTCCAGGGCGTTCATCGGGGGACGGTCGAGACGGATCGTGCCGACGCCTTCGGCGACTTCGAGATTCACAGTCATGCCCGGAAGGTTAGCGGCCGCTCACAGCGCGGGGCCCGGTGCTGTTGGTCACAGCACCGGGCCCCGATCCCGTGGGACTACGCGAGCGTCAGGCCTTCCAGGCCGACCAGGACATGTTCCAGCCGTTGAGGCCGTTGTCCGGCGCGATCTGCTTGTCGCGGGAGTTCTTCACGACCACGACGTCACCGACGAGCGAACGGTCGTAGAACCAGGCGGCCGGCGTCGAGCTGTCGCCCGCGCCGCGGGCGTCGCGCAGGCCCACGCAGCCGTGGCTGGTGTTCTGGCTGCCGAAGATGGAGGACGAACCCCAGTAGTTGCCGTGGATGAAGGTGCCGGAGCTGGACAGACGCATGGCGTGCGGCACGTCCTTGATGTCGTACTCGCCGCCGAAGCCGACCGTGGCCCCGTTCATCCGCGTGACCTTGTACTTCTCGCTGATGACCATCTGGCCGTTGTACGTGGTCGTGGACGGCGCGCCCGCGCTGATCGGGATCGTCCGGATGACCTTGCCGTCGCGCTCGACCTTCATCGTCTTGGCGCTGGCGTCGACCGTGGAGACCTGGCGGCGGCCGATGGTGAAGGAGAAGGACTTCTTCTGCTTGCCGTACACGCCCGGCCGGCCCTCGACACCGTCGAGGTTGAGCTTCACGGTCACCTTGGTGCCGGCGGCCCAGTAGTCCTCGGGACGGAAGTCGAGCCGGTCGTTGCCGAACCAGTGGCCCTCGATGTCGACGGCCGGCTCGGCCGTGACCTTGATGGCGCGCTCCACGGCCTCCGGGTCGGTGATGCCCCGGGTGAACCGGATGGAGACCGGCATGCCGACGCCGACGGTCTGGCCGTTCTCCGGCGTGTACTGGCCGACGAAGGTGTTCTTCGGGACGAGCGTGGTGAAGCTGGTGTCCTTCGCCGACTCACGCCCGTCGGCGTCCTTGGCGATGGCGTGCACCTTGTACTTCGTGCCGGCCGACAGGTGTGCGGTCGGCTCCCAGCTCGCGCCGTCGGCGGAGATCTTCCCGTCGACCGCGTGGCCCTCGGAGTCGGCGACCGTGACCGTGCTCAGCTTGCCCTTCTGGGCCGTCACCTTCAGCGCGCCGCTGGTGGCTACCGCGTCGGCGCCGTCCGCCGGCGCGACCGCGACGACCGCCTGGGACGCTGTGGTGTCCCCCTTGCCCGAGCCGGAACCCGCTCCGGCCCCCTTGCCGTCGCCCCCGCCGCCGCCCCCACACGCGGTCAGGACGAGAAGCAGCGTCCCTGTCGCCACGGCACCCAGGCCCCGGACGGCACGGCGACGACGTCGCCCTGCGGTCGCTGCGGATATCGGCTGCCCGTTCACTATGCTGTTCTCCCCTCACACGGCACCGGCCCCGCCGGTCCCCGCCCCCTGTGCACATCCTGACGTGCACACAGCGTCAGATAACCACACCGCTGGTCACGAGACTTCCCCTCGAATGTCACTGTTCCGTCGCAGTTCGCGCGAAGAGGCCCCGGAAACCCCGGAATCGGGGAATCCGCGGCTCTCGGGGAGTGTCACGGGGTGGTAGGGCCTGGCGTGGAGGTGCCACCCGGGGTCGGGCCGAAGGTGCCACGCGGGGTCGGCCGGAGGCGCCACGCGGGGTCCGCCACTCCGGAAATCAGCGCAGGGCCGAACCCGCCTTCCACCCGGTCCAGTCCAGGTTCCAGCCGCTGAGCCCGTTGCCCGCCCACACCACGGTGTCGCGGGAGTTCACGACCTCCACCACGTCACCGATCAGCGTCCGGTCGAAGAACCAGCCCGCCGGGGTGTCCCCGCCGCCGCCCTTCACGTCGCGCAGCCCGACACAGCCGTGACTGACGTTCGTCGAGCCGAAGGTGTCCGCCGAGGCCCAGTAGTTGCCGTGCAGGAAGGTCCCCGAGTCGGTGAGCCGCATCGCGTGCGGCACGTCCTTGATGTCGTACTCGCCGCCGAAACCGACCGTGGCCCCGTTCATCCGCGTCACGTCGTACAGCTCCGTGACCACCATCTTGCCGTTGTACGTGGTGGTCTTCGGCGCCCCCGCGGTGATCGGCAGCGTGGTGAGCGGCTCGCCGTCGCGCTGGATGTCCATGGTGTGCTTCGCCGCGTCCACGCGGGAGATCTGCGCGCGGCCGACCGTGAAGCCGACGGTCTTGCGCTGGATCCCGTACGTGCCGGGCGCGCCCTCGACGTCGCGCAGGCCGAGTGCGACGGTGACCCGGGTGCCGGGGCGCCAGTACGCGGCGGGGCGGAAGTCCAGCCGGTCCTTGCCGAACCAGTGGCCGGAGATCTCCACCGGCGGGTCGGACGTCACCCGGATCGCCCGCTCGACGGCGGCGCGGTTCTCGATCTCCTGGTTGAAGGTGACGGAGACGATCATCCCGACGCCGACGGTGGCGCGGTTCTCCGGCTTGAAGTAGCCGATGAAGCGGTGCTCCGGGACGACGGTCGTGAAGGTGGTGTGCCGGGCCGAGCGGCGGCCGTGCCCGTCCAGCGCGACCGCGTCGACGCTGTACTTGGCGGCGAGTTCGAGCCGGGTGCCGGGGCTGGGCCGCCAGCGCAGCCCGTCCGCGGAGATCTCCCCCGCGACCTGCGCCGGCTGGGCGTCCTCGATCTGGACCACCGACACCCGCTCCAGACGCCCGCTGTCCACGGACACCTCCAGCGGCCCGTCGGCGGACGCGCCGCGGCTGCCGTCCTCCGGCGTCACCCGGATCACGTCGCCGGGTGCCGGCGGCGCCCCCGGGAACTTCAGGTCGATCGTCACCCGCCCGCCCGCCACCTTGCAGCCCGCGAGACCCGCCACGCTCACCAGCAGGCCCGCGCACAGACCCGCCACCGCGAGCGCGTTCCCCGCCCGCCTCCGTACACCTGTCACGCCCCGCCCAACGACGGACACCGCCCGGGGAAACGTACATACGCGCATGTGGAGGGCGCGGAGGGCGGCTCACGCCGGACCGGTACGGAATCGAGGTGCCGCCCCTCGGGTGGTGTGGAAGCCTGGGCCGATGCCCGTGACCCTCCGTCCTCTTGACCCCGAACACTTCCCCGCCTGGCTCGAACGCAGTCGGGCCGAGTACGCCCAGGACCTCGTCGCCCTGGGGCACCCGCCCGAGGACGCCCGCCGACAGGCGGACGAGAGCATGACGCACTCCTTCCCGTCCGGGGCGTCGACCCCGGATCAGGCGGTCTTCGACGTGATCGACGAGGACGGGGAGAACGTCGGCTATCTCTGGATCGGCCCGGACCGGAGCGACGACCCCGGCGCCTGGTGGGTCTGGGACATCGTGATCGACACCGCCCGGCGCGGCCGGGGCCTCGGCCGCACGGCCATGCTCCTCGCCGAGGAGTACGCCCGGGAGCGGGGCGCGCACACGCTGGGCCTCAGCGTCTTCGGGTTCAACACCGGCGCGCGCGGCCTCTACGCGTCGCTCGGCTACAAAACGACCTCGGTGAAGATGCGCAAGAGGCTTGACCGGCCCTCGGACGACGTCCGCCCGGCCGACGAGGGCGCGTAGGCGCCGGTCGCCGGCGGAGCGGCGGATCGCGCCGCCCGTTCCCTGGGCGCGGGTCAGGTGGGGGTGCCGAGGATGGCGCGCTGGTAGCCGACCGCGACGGCCTCCGCGCGGTCCTTGACGCCCAGCTTGGCGTAGATGTGGGTGAGATGGGTCTTCACCGTGGCCTCGCTGATGAAGAGTTCGGCGGCGATCTCGCGGTTGGGGGTGCCCTGGGCGACGAGGGCGAGGACCTCGCGTTCGCGGGCCGAGAGGGAGTCGTCGGCGGGGGCCGCGGGGGTGCGGACGCGGGTGACGAGGCGGCCGGCGACGGCCGGGGAGAGGACCGTACGGCCCTCGGCGGCAGCGCGGACGGCGGCGAAGAGTTCCTCGCGCGGCGCGTCCTTGAGGAGGTAGCCGGTGGCGCCCGCCTCGATGGCCGGGAGGGTGTCGGTGTCCGTGTCGTACGTGGTGAGGACGAGGACGCGGGAACGGGCGCCGCGCCGGGCGAGTTCGGCGATCGCGTCGACGCCGCCGCCCCCGGGCATGCGCAGGTCCATGAGGATCACGTCCGGGTCGAGGCGCTGAGCGAGAGCGACGCCCTCGACCCCGTTCGGGGCCTCGCCGAGGACCCGGAAGCCGCCGTCGGCCTCGAACATGCCGCGCAGGCCGTCGCGGACCACGGGGTGGTCGTCGACGATGAGAAGGCTGATCTCAGACCGCATCGCGTGCTCCGTCTCCGTCCTGGGGCGCCAACGGTACGCGGGCGCTGATGGCCGTGCCGTGGCCGGGTTCGGACTCCACGGTGAGGGCGCCCGCGAGGCGTTCGGCGCGGGCCCGCATGCCGCCGAGACCGAAGCCGCCGGCGCGGGTGCGGGGGGGCACGGCGGCCGGGTCGAAGCCGCGGCCGTCGTCGCGTACGTCGAGGGTGATCTCGTCCCCCATGTAGGAGAGGGTGACGCCGGCGCGGGCGGCGCCGGAGTGGCGCTCGGCGTTGGCGAGGGCCTCCTCGGTGATCCGCAGCAGGGTGGCGGCGATCTCGTCGTGGAGCGGGAGTTCGGTGCCGGTGGCGGTGAACCGGGCCGTGATGCCGGCGCGTTCGGCCCAGGCGGCGACGGTCTTCTCCAACGCGACGGGCAGGGAGTCGAGTTCGAGGGCGGCCGGGCCGAGGTTGTGGACGGAGCGCCGGGCCTCACCGAGGCTGTGCCGGGCGAGTTCGGCGGCGCGGCGCAGATGGACGTCGGCGACGGCCGGGTCCGCGGTGGCGGTGACGGCCTGGAGCTGGGCGATGACGCCGGTGAGGCCCTGCGCGATGGTGTCGTGGATCTCGGCGGCCAGCCGCCGCCGCTCGTCGGCGATCCCCGCCTCCCGGGCCTGCAGCAGCAACTGGGCTTGCAGCGCCGCGTTTTCGGCGAGCGCCTGCTCCAGACGGGAGTTGGTGCGGGCGAGCGCCATGGCTTTCTCCGCCTCCTTCGTCCCGAGGTGGGAGAGGCCGATGGCGAGACTGGCGTTGATCACGAACAGGCCGCCGAACAGCACCCATTGGATGCCCGAGCGGGGCGGCAGGCCGCCCGACTGCGAACCGGCGAGCGTGAACGCGACGACGAGCAGCCCCGCCCGGGTGACGGCGGGACGGGGCGGCAGGAGGTGGGCGGTGTCGAAGTAGCCGACGCAGGCGAAGACCGCGAAGAGCGGGTTGGCCCAGGTGAGGGCGAGGGCGAGGGCGGTCCGCAGGACGAAGTAGACGACGGAGGCGGTGCCGGGTGCCCCGGGGATGAGGACGGGTGCCACCAGCGGGAGGCCGTCGCCGCTCGTCTCCGCCACGCAGGCGGGCCGGTCGCCCGGCGCCGGGTCGGGCAGCGAGCGCTGCCGCAGGGACCACCAGACGAGGAGGACCAGGGTCGCGGGGACCAGGACGGCCATCGCGGCGGGGTGGGCCTGCTCGCCGAACGCGTCGTTCGAGGCCGCGGAGATGAGGGTGGCGAGGGTGAGAAGCACGTACGGGCCCCAGCCGAAGAACTGCCGCCAGCGCTCCTCGACGGTCGTCGGCGCGGTGCCGGAGGAAGTGGCGGGCGAGGACGTGGCGGGGGCGTCCGTGGCGGAAGCGTCCCCGGAGAGGGCACCCTCGCCAAGGGCGCGCGCGGTGACCGTGACCGTGGCCGGCCGGGGCACGGGCAAAACCCCCCTCCCGGTCGCCGCGGTGACCGTGGCCGGCACCCCCGTGGCCGGCCCGCTGATCGTCGTACGCGCGCTCATCCCGTACCTCCCCCTCCGTCACTCCCAGCGGAACCAGCGGACCGCCGCCCCGGTGAGCAGGACCGTCCACAGCGTCAGGATCCCGAGCGCGGACCAGGCGGGCCAGTGGCCGCCCATGGCCGCGTCGAGGGCCTGGGAGGCGGCACCGAGCGGGGTGAACTCGACGATCCCGCGCAGCGTATCCGGCATCTGCTGGACCGGCAGCCAGACGCCCGCCGTGAACATACTGGGGAAGAACACCGCCGAGCCGACCGCCTGCGCCATCTTCTGCGTACGGGAGACCGCGCAGACCGCCGCGCCGAGCGCGAGGCTGCCGGCGACCGCGAGGAGCAGGGCGAGGACGTATCCGGGCAGGTCGCCGGCCAGTTCGACCCCGAACGCGATCCGGCCGACGCCGAGGACGAGCAGCGCGGAGACGAGCGCGGCGGCGCCGTGCAGGACGAGCTGCGCGCCGAGCAGCGCGCCGGGGCGTACGGGGGTGGTGGACAGGCGGCGCAGGATGCCGCGTTCGCGGTAGCCGGACAGGACCGGCGGCATGGCCTGCAGGCCGGACATGATCAGGGCGAAGAGGACCGCGACGGGGACGTAGAGGTCGACGACCCTACGGCCGCCGATGTCCGGCGAGGCCTCGCGGAAGGAGGGGATGGAGCCGAGGATGGCGAGCAGCACCGTCGGAGAGATGATCACCCAGAACAGGGCGGCGGGTTCGCGCAGGAAGAGCCGGATCTCGGTGCGCAGCAGGGCCAGGGAGGCGCGCGGCCGGGCGGGCGCGGAAGCGGTGGCGGCGGGGGTCGCGGTGGTGGTCACTGGTCGGCTCCGGTCAGGTCGAGGTAGGCGTCGTCGAGGGTGGCGTCGGTGACGCGCAGGCCGCGGACGGTGGCGCCGGTGCGGGCGAGGAGCTGGACGAAGGCGTTCACGGTGGCGTCGGTGCCGGTGACGGTGGTCCGGCCGTCGTGGGTCTCGGCGCCGGTCGCGCCGGGCAGGGTGGTGAGTTCGCCGTGGCCGAGCCGCGGGTCGGTCTCGAAGGAGACGGACGTGGCGGCGGTGGCGCGGCCGATGAGCCCGGCGGGGGTGTCGAGGGCGGTGACCCGGCCGCGGTCGATGACCGCGATCCGGTCGCACAGCCGCTGGGCCTCCTCCATGAAGTGGGTGACGAGGAGGACGGTCACGCCGCGGTCGCGGACGGATTCGACGAGGTCCCAGGTGTCGCGGCGGCCGCGCGGGTCGAGGCCGGTGGTGAGTTCGTCGAGGATGACGGCGCGCGGGTTGCCGAGCAGCGCGAGGGCGATGAACAGCCGCTGCTGCCGGCCGCCGGACAGCTTGCCGAACCGGGTGTCCAGCTGGTCGTCGAGCCTGAGCTGGCCGGCCAGGTCGCGCCAGTCGGCGGGGCGCTCGTAGAAGGAGGCGTACAGTTCGAGCGCCTCGCGGACCGTGAGCTTGGGCTGGAGGGCGCTCTGCTGGAGCTGGACGCCGAGCAGCCGGGTCACCTCGGTGTGCTGGGCGACGGGGTCGAGCCCGCCGACGCGGAGGGTGCCGGAGTCGGCGGCGCGCAGTCCGGCGACGCATTCGACGGTGGTCGTCTTGCCGGCGCCGTTGGGGCCGAGGATTCCGAAGATCTCCCCCTCCTCGACCGCGAACGTGACGCCGTCGGCGGCCTTGCGCTCGCCGTAGGACTTGTGCAGGTCCTGAACCTCGATCATGGGCATGACTCAAGGTTCGTCCGCGGGGCTCCTCGCCGGTATCGGCCATCGCGCTCGAAAGGTCATCAGCCGATCGGCTGATACGACGCTACGACCTGCGGGGGCGGGGGCGACCCGAGGCCGAGGCGAAGGCGGCCGGAGGGCGCCCGAGGGAGGCCGAGGGTGGCCGAAAACCAGGTGAGCGTTGTCAGGGGCGAACCTTAGGCTCGGTCCTGATGCCCGCAGAACATGTACCCACCAAGAACGCGCCGCGCGAACGCTCCACCGTGCGCGTGCTGCTGCGCCTGTGGCCGTACGTACGGCCGGTGCGCACCCGGCTGCTCACGGCCGCCCTCGTCGCGATCGTCGCCTCGCTGCTCTCGATCGTCATCCCGCTCGTCCTGAAATGGCTGGTCGACGGTCCGGTCACGGACGGCGACCTGTCCGGGGTGTGGCTCGGCGCCCTCTCCATCCTCTTGCTCGGGATCGCCGAGGCGGTCCTCTTCGGCGTCCGGCGGTGGCTGGTCGCCCGGCCCCTCGCGGGCGTCGAGGCCACCATGCGCCGGGCGCTGTACGAGCGGCTCCAGCGGCTGCCGGTCGCCTTCCACGACCGCTGGGCGTCCGGCCAGCTGCTGTCGCGGGCGACGACGGACCTGATGCTGGTCCGGATGTTCCTGGCGTTCCCGCTGACCTTCCTGCTGGTCAACGGCGTGACGATCCTCGCCGGTTACGCGGTGCTGCTCGCCCAGGAATGGACGCTCGGCCTGGTGCTGCTCGCGCCGGCCGTGCCCCTGATGATCGCGTGCACGCTCTTCGAGCGGCGGTACGCGGTGGTGGCGCGGCAGGCGCAGGACCAGGTGGGCGATCTGACGACGGTGGTCGAGGAGAGCGTCCTCGGCATCCGGATCGTCAAGGGCTTCGGGCGCCATCGCGCGCAGGCGGAGGCGTTCCGCGACCTGGCCAAGCGGCTGCGCGGCACGGAACTGGCCAAGGCCCGTCTCCTCGCCGGGATCTGGTCGCTGATCACCCTGCTCCCGGAGCTGGCGGTGGGCGCGGCGCTGGTCCTCGGGACCGTGCAGGTGGCGGACGGAGACCTGTCGGCGGGCACGCTGGTGGCCTTCCTGTCGACGGCGCTCGCGCTGCGCTGGCCGGTGGAGTCGATCGGCTTCCTGCTGGCGATGAGCCAGGAGGCCGGGACCGCGGTGGAACGTTACTTCGAAGTGATGGACGCGCCGGAGGAGACGGAGGCGGAGACCCGCGACAACGCCGTGACACCCGAGCCGGCCGCGGGCGCCGCCTCGGACGGCGTACGGTCGGACGGCGTACGGTCGGACGGCGTACGGTTCGAGAACGTCTCCTTCCGCTACCCGGACGCCCCGGCCGGCACCACGCCCGTCCTCGACGGCGTCGACCTGCACATCCGGCCCGGCGAGACCATGGCCCTGGTCGGCGGCACGGGCAGCGGCAAGACCACGCTCACCGCGCTCGTACCCCGGCTGTACGAGGCCACCGGCGGGCGCATCCTGCTCGACGGCGAGGACATCGCGCTGATGCCGCGCGAACGGCTGCGGTCGCTCGTGGCCGTGGCGTTCGAGGAACCGACCCTGTTCTCCGCGAGCGTCGGCGCGAACGTCCTCATGGGCACCGGCGGCGACGCCGGCGAACCGGAACTGCGGCGCGCCCTCGCCGTCGCCCAGGCCGACGGCTTCGTGGACCGGCTGCCCGACGGCACCGCGACCGAGGTGGGCGAACAGGGCCTCAGCCTGTCCGGCGGCCAGCGGCAGCGGCTCGCCCTCGCGCGCGCCGTCGTCGGCCGGCCGCGCTTCCTCATCCTGGACGACCCGCTGTCCGCGCTCGACGTCCACACCGAGGCCCGGGTGGAGGCGGCGCTGCGCGAGGTGCTGCGCGAGACGACCGCCCTGGTCGTGGCGCACCGCCCGTCCACGGTGCTGCTCGCCGACCGGGTCGCGCTCCTGTCGGACGGACGGATCGCCGCCGTCGGCACCCACCACGAACTGCTGCGCACCAGCGCCGAGTACGCCTGGCTGATGTCCGGCGAGAGGGGCGAGAAGCGATGACGGACACCACCTCCGGCACCGGTTCCGATATCGACACCGGCACCGGCACCGGCACCGGCACCGGCCCCGGCGCTGTCGAAGTCGCCGCGTCCCCCGCCAAGCGGGCGCCGGCCGGCGGCAAGGACCCCTTCGACCAGGACGACCTGCCCACCGCCCCCGGAGCCACCGGCCGGCTGCTGCGCTCGCTGCTCGCCGAGCACCGCCGCCGCGTCGTCCTCGCGGCCGTCGTCATCCTCCTCCAGCAGGCCGCGCTCCAGGCCGGCCCGCTGCTCGTCGCGTACGCCATCGACCGCGGCGTGCCCGCCTTCCGGGCCGGCGGCCACGGGCCCCTGATCGCCGTCGCGCTCGGCTACCTGCTGTGCGCGGCCGGCGGCTCGCTCCTCCAGTACGTCTTCATCCAGGTCTCGGCACGCATCAACCAGGACGTCCTGCTCGACCTGCGCGGCCGGATCTTCCGGCACGCGCAGCTGCTCAGCGTCGACTTCCACGAGCGCTACACCTCCGGGCGGCTGATCTCCCGCTCCACCACCGACGTCGAATCGCTGCGCGAGCTGCTGTCCGAGGGCCTCCAGGAACTGATCGGGATCGCCCTGTCGTTCGTGTCCATCGCGGCCCTGCTGCTCTGGCTCGACCTCGGCATCGGCGCGGTCGCCGTGGCCTCCTTCGGGCCGCTCTATCTGCTCGTACGGGCCTACCGGCGGCGCGGCGCCCTGGTTTTCGCGGCCCGGTCCACGGCCATCGCCGGGGTGATCGTCAAGTTCGCCGAGACGATGAACGGGATCCGGCCGGTGCGCGCTTTCCGCCGGGAGCGGGTCAACGCGGCCGAGTTCTCCGGCCTCAACCGCCGCCACGAGCGCAGCAACGGCGACGCGCTGCTCGAAATGGCCCGCTACGTCGTCGGCTCGCGCCTCGTCGCCAACACCGCCGTCGCCGGCATGTGCCTGTGGGGCGCGTGGCGCGTCGCGCACGGATCGCTCGAACTCGGCGTCCTGGCCGCCGCCGTGCTGTACGTCCGACGGCTGTACGACCCGATCGACCGGCTCGGCATGTTCCTCAACTCCTACGAGTCGGCCGCGGCCTCCCTCGCCAAGATCGCCGGACTGCTCGCGCAGGAACCCGGCATCCCCGAGACGACCGCCCCGCGCGAACTCCCCGACCGGACCGGCGACGCGCCCGGCCGCGCGGTCACCTTCGAGGGGGTCCGCTTCGCGTACCGCACCGGCGGCGAAGTGCTGCCGCGCTTCGACCTCGCGATCCCCGCGGGACAGACCCTCGCCGTCGTCGGCGCGACCGGCGCGGGCAAATCCACCCTCGCCAAGCTGCTGGCCCGCTTCTACGACCCCACCGACGGACGGGTCCTGCTCGACGGAGTCGACCTCCGCGACCTCACCACGCCCGAACTCCGGCGCGGCGTCGTCATGGTGACCCAGGAGGCGTTCCTCTTCTCCGGCACCGTCGCCGACAACATCGCCATCGGCCGGCCCGACGCCACCCGCGCCGAGATCGAACAGGCCGCGAAGGCGATCGGCGCGCACGACTTCATCGCCGGCCTCCCCGACGGCTACGACACCGACGTCCGCAAGCGCGGCGGCCGCATCTCCGCCGGACAGCGGCAACTCGTCGCCTTCGCCCGGGCGTTGCTCGCCGATCCGGCGGTCCTCATCCTCGACGAGGCGACCAGCTCGCTCGACGTACCCGGCGAACGGGCGGTGCAGCGGGCCATGGACACGGTGCTCGCGGGACGAACCGCCGTCGTGATCGCGCACCGGCTGTCCACGGTCGAAGTGGCGGACCGGGTGCTGGTGATGGAGGCGGGGCGGATCGTGGAGGACGGGACGCCGGGGGAGCTGGTGCGGGGGGAGGGGCGGTACGCGGGGCTGCATCGGGCGTGGCGGGACAGCCTGGTGGGCTGAGTGCGCGGGGCGGAGCGCTGCGCGCCGCGGTGCGGGGTGAGGTGGTGCGGGCGCGGGTTCGGGTCCGGGTGCGCTGAGGTGTGTGGTGGGTGGCGCGGGGGCCGGGGAGGGGGTCGCCCCGGCCCGCTCGTGGGGCGAGGGGGGTGGGTGGGGGTTGCCTCCGTCTTGAGGGGTGGAAGGGCTCAAGAGCCTCTCCCTAAGGGGAAGCTTGGGGTCCGCTCCGGGGGTGCGGCGCTGCCCCGCGCGCTCCGGCGCCAAACCCCCTCCTCATGCTTTCTTCCGCCCCACGCGGCCTTCCTGGCCCCCTCCGTCTCCGTCGTGACACCTATGGCGTTCGCTATCCGGACGATCGGAACAAGCCACCAAAGAGCCCCCTCAGCCGCTGATGCGACATTCGGACGACACATCACCGAAACACGGGTGAGGGGTCAACTTCCCGGATCATAGGGCTAGTTGACGATCGTCTTCCGTTTGATGAAACGTCCGGTCAACGAACGCCGACGTGCGCGCACCGGACGGCTTTCGGCCAAGTTGTTGACGCGCTCCTGACAGGCGCCGTCCGCAACTGCAACTCTCTCCCCCGGCTCATCGCACCAACGTTCACCTGATCACCCGAACGTGTTGCGCTCAGCTTCACAGCGCTGTTGCTCCGCCGGGCGGACTCACCCCGCCGTCCGGAACCCCCCTCGCCAAAGGAGTCCGCGTGAGATCCACGCCCAGCCGTCGCGCTACCGCGACCGGCGCCCTCATCGCCGCCGCGGCCATGATCGTGGTCGGCGTCCAGACCGGCACCGCCTCCGCCTCGAACGCCGGTGCCGCGTCCAAGGCACCGGTCGCCGGCAAGGAGAACCCCGGCAAGATGCCGGCCAAGCTCTCCCCCGCCGAGCGCGCCTCGCTGATCAAGGCCGCCGAGGCGGACTCGGCGAAGACGGCGAAGAAGCTCGGCCTCAGCGCCCAGGAGAAGCTGCTCGTCCGCGACGTCATCAAGGACGCGGACGGCACCCTCCACACCCGCTACGAGCGCACCCTCGACGGGCTGCCCGTCCTCGGTGGCGACCTGATCGTCGCCGAGAGCTCCGGCTCCACCGTCTCCGTCGACAAGGCGACCAAGGCCGACATCACCAAGGTCGACACCGCCGCCGCCTCCGTCGCCCCGGGCGCCGCCGAGAAGCAGGCCCTCGGCCGTGCCGCCGCGAAGGGCGCCGAGAAGACCAAGGCCGACCGCGCCCCGCGCAAGGTCGTCTGGGCTGCCGACGGCAAGCCCGTCCTCGCCTACGAGACCGTCGTCGGCGGCCTCCAGAAGGACGGCACCCCGAACGAGCTGCACGTCGTCACCGACGCCACGACCGGCGCCAAGCTGTACGAGTGGCAGGGTGTCGAGACCGGCGTCGGCAACACGATGTACAGCGGCCAGGTCACCCTGGGCACCGCCCCCTCGTACTCGCTGACCGACACCGCGCGTGGCGGCCACAAGACGTACGACCTCAAGGGCGGCAGCTCCGGCACCGGCACGCTCTTCACCAACACCACCGACACGTGGGGCAACGGCACTCCCTCCAACCGGGAGACCGCCGGCGCCGACGCGCACTTCGGTGCCGCGATGACGTGGGACTACTACAAGAACGTGCACGGCCGCTCCGGCATCCGGGGCGACGGTGTCGCCGCGTACTCCCGCGTGCACTACGGCAACGCGTACATCAACGCGTTCTGGCAGGACTCCTGCTTCTGCATGACCTACGGTGACGGCGCCGGCAACAACAAGCCGCTGACCGCCATCGACGTGGCCGGCCACGAGATGTCGCACGGCGTCACCGCCGCCACCGCGGGCCTGATCTACAGCGGTGAGTCCGGCGGCCTCAACGAGGCCACCTCGGACATCTTCGGCACCGCGGTCGAGTTCTACGCCAACAACGCCAGCGACGTCGGCGACTACCTCATCGGCGAGAAGATCGACATCAACGGCAACGGCTCGCCGCTGCGTTACATGGACAAGCCGAGCAAGGACGGCGCGTCCAAGGACGCGTGGTACTCCGGCATCGGCAACGTCGACGTCCACTACTCGTCGGGCCCGGCCAACCACTTCTTCTACCTGCTGTCCGAGGGCAGCGGCGCGAAGGTCATCAACGGCGTGTCCTACAACTCGCCGACCTCCGACAACCTGCCCGTCACCGGCATCGGCCGCGCCAAGGCCGAGAAGATCTGGTTCCGGGCGCTGAGCACCAAGTTCACGTCCTCCACCAACTACGCGGCCGCCCGCACGGGCACCGTCGCCGCGGCCACCGACCTCTACGGCGCGGGCAGCGCCGAGGTCACGGCCGTCGAGAACGCCTGGGCCGGCGTCGCGGTCGGCGCCCGTCCCGGCGGCGGCAACCCGCCCGGTGACGGCAAGGTCTTCACGAACGACACCGACGTGGCGATCGCCGACGGCGGCGCCGCCGCGGTCACCTCGACCCTGAACGTGACCGGCATCACCGGCAACGCGCCCAGCAACCTTCAGGTCGGCGTGGACATCGTCCACACCTGGCGCGGTGACCTCAAGATCGACCTCGTCGGCCCCAGCGGCGCCGTCTACGCCCTGAAGGCCGCCAACATCAGCGACTCGGCGGACAACGTCACGGAGACCTACACCGTCAACGCCTCCAGCGAGGTCGCGAACGGCGCCTGGAAGCTCCGTGTCCAGGACATGTACTCCGGCGACACGGGCTACATCAACAGCTTCAAGCTGACCTTCCCGTAACCCCGGGAGGCAGACCGCCGGAATCCTTACCACCGGCCTTGATGCGACAGCAGAATGACGGTCCCCCGGGCGACTTCGCCCGGGGGACCGTCATCTGTCGTACGGGGGCATCGAGTCGAGCACGTCGGGTAGAGACCGGATCGACCGCGTATCGGGCATCGGGCATCGGGCGGATCGGCACCGCGGAGACCTCCACGACGTCCGTGCCCCTGCCGTCCTGTTCGGGAGCGTCTGCCGGTGATGACTAGGCTGATCGGATGATCAGGGTGGTGCTGGCGGACGACGAGACGATGATCCGGGCGGGGGTACGGGCGATCCTCGCCACCGACCCCGGGATCGAGGTGGTCGCGGAGGCGGGGGACGGCCGCGAGGCGGTCGGACTCACCCTCCTCCACCGGCCCGACGTCGTCCTCCTCGACATCCGGATGCCCCGGCTCGACGGGCTCGGCGCGGCCGAGGAGCTGCGGCGGGTGGCGCCCGACGCGGCGCTCGTCGTCCTCACCACCTTCTCCGAGGACGCGTACATCGAACGGGCGCTGGGCTGCGGGGTGAGCGGATTCCTGCTGAAGTCCGGGGACCCGCGCGAACTCCTCGCGGGGGTACGGGCGGTCGCCGAGGGCGCCGCGTTCCTCTCGCCCGCCGTCGCCCGCCGGGTCATCGACACCCTCGGCGGCCCCCGTCTCACCCGCGCCGCCGACGCCCGTACCCGCCTGACCGGGCTCACCGGACGCGAGCGGGAAGTGGTCGCGCTGGTCGGCGCGGGTCTGTCGAACCAGGAGATCGCCGAGCGTCTGCACGTGGTCGAGGCCACCGTGAAGGCGCACGTCAGCGCGGTCCTGGGCCGGCTCGGGCTGCGCAACCGGGTGCGGCTCGCGATCCTCGCGTACGAGGCGGGCCTGGTCCCGGATGCGTGAGGGCGTCCACGAGCGGGTGTTCGACGGCCTGCTGTGGCTGCTGCTGTGCGTCCCCGTCGTCCTCCTCTCCGCCCCGGACGACGGCGGTTCCTGGGCGCGGGTCGCGCTCGGCGCGGCCCTGCTCGCGGCCGGGGTGGCGCTGGGCCGGCGGTGGCCGATGGTGCCGCTCGTCCTGACGGTCGCGGGATCGCTGGCCGTGAGCCCCGAGCTGTTCACGCCCGCGTACGCGCTCGCGCTCGTCGCCTTCGGCTATCTCGCCGGGCGCCGCGCGGAGCGGACCCGGCCCGCGCTGTGGCTGTTCGCGGCGGTCCCGCTGGCCGGCCTCGCCCGGATCCTGGCCCTCGACGGCACGCTCCCGCAGTGGTTCGCCCTGCTCCTCTCGGGAGCACTCGCGGTCGTCGCGCCGTGGCTGATCGGCCGTTACGTACGGCAGTACGACCGGCTCGTCCGCAGCGGCTGGGAACTGGCCGACCGGATGGAACGCGAGCAGGAAGCGGTCGCGGACCGCGAGCGGCTGCGCGAACGGTCCCGGATCGCGGGCGACATGCACGACTCCCTCGGCCACGACCTGGCCCTGCTCGCGCTGCGCGCGGGCGCGCTCGAACTCGACCCGGCGCTCGGCGCCGCGCAGCAGCGCGCGGCGGGCGAACTGCGCCGCGCGGCCGCCGACGCGACCGGCCGGCTGCGGGACATCATCGGCGTCCTGCGCGAGGACGGCGAGGACGCCCCGGTCGCCCCGCCGGACGAGACGATCGCCGACCTGGTGACCCGCGCCCGCGCCTCCGGTCTGACGGTCACGCTCGACGACACGACCGGCCCGGCCTCCGAGATGACCGCCCGCGCCGTCCACCGTGTCATCCAGGAGGGCCTCACCAACGCCGCCAAGCACGCCCCCGGCGCCCCGGTCCAGGTCCGCCTCCACGCCTCCGGCGGCGCCCGGGTCCACGTCCACGTGACCACCCCGCCCACCGACGGCACGCCCGACCCCGGCCTCGCGTCCGGCGGCACCGGTCTGGTCGGCCTCGACGAGCGCGTACGCCTCGCGGGCGGCACCCTCCGGCACGGGGCGACCCCCGACGGCGGCTTCGCCCTGTCGGCCGTGCTCCCCCTCCGCGCGCCCATCCCCCGCCCGACCGCGCCCCGTTCGGCCCACGAACTGGACCTGGCCCGCCGCCAGGTCCGGCGCGGCCTCGCCCGCGCCATCTGGATCCCGCTGGCCCTGCTGGCCGGCCTCGGCCTCCTCATGGCGGGCGTGGGCCTCTACACCCAGTACCAGACCTACCTGGAGCCGGAGGACTACGCCCGCATCCACACCGGAACCGCCCGCCCGGACATCGCCCACTCCCTCCCCTCCCGCCATCTCGACGGCCCGCCCCACGCCGTCCCGGCCGAGCCCCCGGGCATGGACGAGTGCCTCTACTACCGCTCCACCCTCTTGGCCGCGATCCCGGTCTACCGCCTCTGCTATACGGACGGCCATCTGGCGAACAAGGCCCGGCTCCCCTGATTCCCCCCTCCCCCCCCCACTGGCGAACAGGGGCCCACGACGCCGTCTCCCACCGCCTCACCGCCTCACCGCATCACCGCATCAAGACCCCCGCACCCCCGCCCCGCCCTTCCGACGGCACCGCCACCAGCCCCAGCTCCGCCACCCCCGCCAGCAGCGGATGCGCCGGCAGCACCCGCACCGTGCACCCGAACGCCCCCGTCCGGTCCAGCGACAGCGCCCCTTCGTACGGCATCCGGTCCTCCAGGTCGGGCCCGCCGCCCGCGGGTTTCAGGACGGTGGTGCGCGGGTCGAGGAGCCGGTCGTCGGCGTCGACGCGCCCGGTGACGGCCTGGACCTCGACGTCTTCGGGGCGCAGGCCGCCCAGGTCGACCCGTACCCGGACGGCCGGGGTCGCGCCGAGCTCCACGTCACCACCACCGCCACCGTCGCTGTCACCGCCACCGTCGGCGACGCCGACCCCCGCTCCGACCTCCACATGGTCGACGGACACCCCCGGCCACGCGTCCCGCACCCGCGCCTTCCACGCGGCGAGTTCACGCGCGGCGGCGGGCCCGAGGGCCCGGTGCGCGGCGGCGGCCGGGGCGTAGAGCCGCTCGACGTACTCCTGGACCATCCGGTCGGCGTGGACCTTGGGCCCGAGGTCGGCGAGGGTGCGCCGCACCATCGCGGTCCAGCCGCCGGGCACTCCGTCGGCGTCGCGTTCGTAGAAACGCGGCGCGACCCGGTGCTCGATGAGTTCGTAAAGCGCGGCGGCTTCGAGGTCGTCGCGACGTTCGGCGTCGCCCGCCTCGTCACGGCCCTCGTCACCCGCGAGGGCGCCGTCGGCGGTGGGGATGGCCCAGCCGAAGTCGGGTTCGTACCACTCGTCCCACCAGCCGTCGAGGACGGACAGGTTGAGGCAGCCGTTGAGCGCGGCTTTCATGCCGCTGGTGCCGCAGGCTTCGAGGGGGCGCAGCGGGTTGTTGAGCCAGACGTCGCAGCCGGGGTAGAGGCCGCGGGCCATCTCCATGCCGTAGTCGGGGAGGAAGACGATGCGGTGCCGGACGCGGGGGTCGTCGGCGAAGCGGACGAGTTCCTGGACGAGCCGTTTGCCGCCGTCGTCGGCGGGGTGGGCCTTGCCGGCGACGACGAGCTGGACGGGCCGGTCGGGGTGGAGGAGGAGTTCACGCAGCCGGTCCTTGTCGCGGAGCATCAGGGTGAGGCGTTTGTACGAGGGGACGCGGCGGGCGAAGCCGATGGTGAGGACGTCGGGGTCGAGGACGGAGTCGGTCCAGCCGAGTTCCGCGGCGGCGGCGCCGCGCTGCCGCCAGGAGGCGCGGACGCGTCGCCGTACGTCGGTGACGAGCCGTTCGCGCAGCCGGCGGCGCAGGCCCCACAGGTCGCGGCCGGAGGCGTCGGGGCCGAGCCGGCCGAGGTCGGGGGCGGTCCAGGTGGGGGCGTGGACGCCGTTGGTGACCGAGGTGAGGGGGAGTTCGTCGGGGTCGAGGCCGGGCCACAGGCCGGCGAACATGGCGCGGCTGACGGCGCCGTGGAGGGTGGAGACGCCGTTGGCGCGCTGGGCGAGTCGCAGTCCCATGGCGGCCATGTTGAAGACGGCGGGGTCGCCGCCGAGCGGGGTCTCGTCGCCGAGGGCGAGGACGCGGGCGGTGTCGACGCCGGGGAGGGCGCCGTCGTCGCCGAGGTGGCGGGCGACGAGGGCCTTGTCGAAGCGGTCGATGCCGGCGGGGACGGGGGTGTGGGTGGTGAAGACGGTGCCGGCCCGGACGGCTTCGAGGGCGCTGTCGAAGTCGAGCCCGATTCCGGCTCCGGAGCCGGAGCCCGAGCCCGAGCCCGAGCCGGAGCCGGAGGCCCCGAGTTCGCGGATGCGTTCGAGGCCGAGGAAGCCGGCGTGGCCCTCGTTGGTGTGGAAGACCTCGGGCGCGGGGGTGCCGGTGAGGCGGCAGTACGTACGGACGGCGCGGACGCCGCCGATGCCGAGGAGCATCTCCTGGAGCAGCCGGTGCTCGCTGCCGCCGCCGTAGAGCCGGTCGGTGACCTCGCGTTCGCCGGGGGCGTTCTCCTCGACGTCGGAGTCGAGCATGAGCAGCGGCACGCGGCCGACGTCCGCGAGCCAGATATGGGCGTGGAGGCGGCGGTCGCTGGGGAGTGCGAGGGTGACCCGGGCGGGGGTGCCGTCGGGCTCGCGGAGGAGGGCGACGGGCAGCTCGCCGGGGTCGAGGACCGGGTAGTGCTCCTGCTGCCAGCCGTCGCGGGAGAGCGACTGGCGGAAGTAGCCGCGGCGGTAGAGGAGTCCGACGCCGACGAGGGGGACGCCGAGGTCGCTGGCGGCTTTCAGGTGGTCGCCGGCCAGGATGCCGAGGCCGCCGGAGTACTGGGGCAGGGCGGCGGCGACGCCGAACTCGGGCGAGAAGTACGCGATCGAGGCGGGAAGCGGGTCGGCCGTCCCGGCGGCCTCGGCGGCCCGCCGCTGGTACCAGCGGGGTTCGGTGAGGTAGCGGTCGAGGTCGTCGGCGGCGGCCCGCAGCCGGGTGAGGAAGTCCTGGTCGGCGGCGAGGGCGGCGAGCCGTCCGGCGTCGAGGGCGCCGAGCGCGCGGACGGGGTCGTCGTGGTCGCTGTCGACGGTGGCGAACAGGTCCCGGGTGGGTTCGTGCCAGGACCAGCGCAGATTGCGGGCCAGGCCGGCGAGGGGGCGGAGGGGCTCGGGGAGGACGGGGCGCACGGTGAATCGACGGATTGCCTTCACATGGTCCACCTTGGCAGGCGGTGCCGGGGCGGAGCGGAAGCACCACGCGCGGGCCGGGTCGGCGCCCCGCAGACGGCGCAGGGTCCGGGTGTCCCGGCCCCCTCCCCTGTCTGCCGTCGTCTGCCCCCGTCCGTCCCGCCCGCGCGGATCGGCCGCCGCGTGTCGGCCCCCGCGACCAGCCCGGCGGCCGGCCCGGCGGTCAGTGCCCGTGGGCGCCGTCGTCGGCCCGGTAGACGCCGGGCGTCGTGCCGTACCACTTGCGGAACGCGAGGTGGAAGCCGACCGCGCTCTGGTAGCCGACCCGGGCGGGCAGGGCCGACTGGGGCAGCGAGGTCTCGGTGAGCAGCCGGGCGGCCTCCCGCATCCGGCAGGCCGTGAGGTGGCGGGCCGGGGAGACGCCGACGAGGTCGCGGAACGCGGCGGTGAACGCGGAGCGCGACATGCCCGCCTCGCGGGCGAGTACGTCGAGGGTCCAGGGCTCCGCGAACCGGGTGGCGATCAGGACGAGGGCGCGCCGGATGCCGGGGTTGCGCAACAGCGCCGGGTAGACCGGGTGTTCGGGGTCGGCGGCGAGGTCGCACAGCAGGGGGCGCAGCGCCAGGACGAGGGCCATCTCGAAGGCGCGCAGGGTGATGAGCCGGTCGCCGGGGCCGACGGGCCGGGTGGCGCAGGCGAGCAGCAGCAGGGTGTCGCGGAGCAGCGGTTCGCGGGCGACCTGGGAGCGGTCGAGGACGAGGACCCCGGGCAGCGAGCGGTAGAGGTCGGTGGTGGCGCCGGCGTCGTACGGGAGTCCGGCGGACAGCAGCCGGGTCTCGGCGCCGGTGCCGCCGATCCGGATCTCGCCGGGTCCGCGCACGGCCCGCCGCGCGGCGCGCTGCACGGTCTCGCGCCGCGGCCTCGGGCCCTGTGCCTGCGGCTGCGACCGCGACTGCGCCTGCGCCTGCGCCTGCCCCGGAACCGCCCCCTGTCCTTGGCCGGTTCCGTCCGGTCCCGTACGCCGGGTGGCCCGCTGCCCCGGCACGTAACCGGACCGCTGTTCGGACCGCTGTCCGGGCCGCAGGGCCTTGACCGGCTCGGCCCGGCTGCCGGGGTGGTCGGCGAGCCGGTGGGCGGCTCCGGTGGGCAGCACGACGAGGTCGCCCGCGCCGAGCCGCAGCGGGGGCCGGCCGGTGCCGGTGATCCAGCAGTCGCCCTCGACGACGTAGTGGAGGACGGCGCAGTCGCGTGTGGCGTCGCCCTCGATCGCCCAGGGCGCGGCCGCGCGCCAGCGGCTGTCGAGGACGCCGGTGAGGCGTAACGGGGTGAGGAGCTCGCTTAAGAGGTCGTCGTGATCTGTCTCGTTCCGGTCGTCCGGCCCGCGGGGGGCGGGTCGCTGGTCGGAACGGTGGGACATGGATTCCATGGACGATCCTTCAATTTCCGCCCCAATTTGTTAATTGAACGGAGGACGCCGCCGCCACAGCCTGGAAGTGGCCGGTCACGGCAGCGCACTCACCATATCGAAGGGCCTCCTCCACACATGTCCAGTCAGAACACGACGCCCGCGCCGTGGCCGATGCGGGTGGCGGTCGTGGGGGCGACCGGCTTCCAGGGCGGGGCGGTGGCCCGGCTGCTGGTCGACCGGGGGCACCGGGTGCGGACGCTGTCGCGCCGCCCGGAGGGGGACCGTCCGCCGCTGCCGGGCGCCGAGTTCGTGGCGGGCGGGCTCGCCGACGAGGGGGCCGTGGGGCGGCTGTTCGAGGGGGCGACGCACGCGGTCGTCTCGATGCCGCTGGTGTACGAGCCGGAGCGGGTGCGCCGGTACGCGAGCAACCTCGCGCGGGCGGCCCGCGCGGCGGGGGTGCGCCGGCTGGTGTTCAACGCCAACACCCGGCTGCCGCAGGAGCCGACGGGGGTGCCGGCGTTCGAGACCCGGCGGATGGCGGAAACGGTGCTCCGGGGCAGCGGGGTGCCGCTGGTGGTGCTGCGGCCGCCGGTGTACCTGGACAACCTGTTCTCACCGTGGAACGGTCCGGCGCTGGTCGACGAGGGCGTCCTGGCGTATCCGCTGCCCGCCGCGGCGCCGGTCGCCTGGCTGTCGCACACGGGCCTGGCGGAGGCGGTGTACGCGGCGCTCGCCCGGGACGGGGTGGAGGGCGGGGTCTTCGACATCGGCGGGGCGGCGACGCTGACGGGCACGGATCTGGCGGAGGCGTTCGGGTACGCCCTGGGGCGGCCGGTGCGCTACGCGCCGCTGCGGCCGGCGCTGTTCGAGCGGTGGCTCGCGCAGCTGCTGGGCCCGGACACGGCGGAGGGGGTGACGGGGCTCTACCGCTATCTGGCGGCCGGCAGTGATCCTCTGCTGCTCGCGGGCGACGACGGGATGTCGGCGGAGGCGCTGGGGGTGGCGCCGGCCCGGGCCGAGGAGTGGGCGGCGGAGCAGCCCTGGCACGTCTGGTCGAACCATCCGGAGGACCAGCCCGCCTGAGCCGTACGCGAAGAAGCCCTGCCGCGGCCCACCGCCCACCGCCCTCCGTCCTCCGCCCTCCGCCCTCCGCCCTCCGCGGGGACCATCGAGACCCCTGGGACCGGAGCCACGGGCCGGCCCCAGGGCGAGCCGGCCCCGTCCGCCCAGGACGGGGCCGGTCTCGCGTTCGTGCGGAGTACGTCAGGTCCGCGCCGCTACCCCCGTGGGCGCGCTTCATAACCGCCGTCCGGGTGATCGTGCGGCGGCCCGGCGCTGCCCGCCTCCGACGCGCCGTCGGCACGGCTAGAAAGAGCGCAGCACCGCTCATACGCACACAAACCGTCAGGTGATGCCGTGAACCCGCTCCCGCTCATCGGCCGCATTCCCGTCCTGGACGTCCGCCCGCTGGTCGACTGCGGCCGCCGCCCCGCGAAGGCCGTGGTGGGCGAGACCTTCGAGGTCACGGCCACCGTGTTCCGGGAGGGGCACGAGGCGGTGGGCGCCAATGTGGTGCTGCGCGATCCGGCGGGGCGGCCGGGCCCGTGGACGCCGATGCGCGAGCTGGCGCCGGGCACCGACCGGTGGGGCGCCGAGGTGACGCCGGACGCCGAGGGGCAGTGGACGTACGCGGTCGAGGCGTGGGGCGATCCGCTGGAGAGCTGGCGGCACGCCGCCCGGATCAAGATCCCGGCCGGCATCGACTCCGAACTCGTCCTGGCCGAGGGCGCGGAGCTGCACGAGCGGGCCGCGAAGGGGGTGCCGAAGCGGGGCGGTCACCGGGAGGCGGTGCTCGCCGTCGCGGACACCCTGCGCGACGACGCGCGGCCGGCGGCGGTACGGCTCGCGGCGGCGCTCGCGCCCCGCGTCCTCGCGGCCCTCGCCCGCCACCCGCTGCGCGAACTGGTCTCCGCCTCCCCCGCGTTGCCGCTGCGGGTCGAGCGGGAGCGGGCCCTGTTCGGCTCCTGGTACGAGTTCTTCCCGCGCTCGGAGGGCGTCCGGAAGGTCCGCGGCAAGACCGTCCCGGGCACCTTCCGTACGGCGGCGAAGCGGCTGCCCGCGATCGCCGCGATGGGCTTCGACGTGGTGTACCTGCCGCCTGTCCATCCGATCGGGTTCACCCACCGCAAGGGCCCGAACAACGCGTTGACGGCGGGCCCCGAGGACGTGGGCGTGCCGTGGGCGATCGGTTCGCCGGAGGGCGGGCACGACGCGGTCCATCCGGACCTGGGCACGCTCGACGACTTCGACGCCTTCGTGGCCCGGGCGCGCGAACTGCGCCTGGAGATCGCGCTGGACTTCGCCCTCCAGTGCTCGCCGGACCACCCGTGGGTGGAGAAACATCCGGAGTGGTTCCGGCACCGCCCGGACGGCTCGATCGCGTACGCCGAGAACCCGCCGAAGAAGTACCAGGACATCCACCCGCTGGCGTTCGACGAGGCGGGCGACGGGATGGACGGCATCGTCGCCGAGACGGTGCGGATCCTGCGGCACTGGATGGACCACGGCGTGCGGATCTTCCGGGTGGACAACCCGCACACCAAGCCGGTGGTGTTCTGGGAGCGGGTGATCGGCGCGGTCAACGGCACCGACCCGGACGTGATCTTCCTGGCGGAGGCGTTCACCCGGCCCGCGATGATGCGGACGCTGGGCGCGGTCGGCTTCCAGCAGTCGTACACGTACTTCACCTGGCGCAACACCAAGGCCGAACTCACCGACTATCTCACCGAGTTGACGGGCGAGCTGGCCGCGCACATGCGGCCCAACCTGTTCGTGAACACCCCGGACATCCTGCACGCCTATCTCCAGCACGGCGGCCGGCCGGCCTTCGAGGTACGGGCGGTGCTCGCCGCGACCCTCTCCCCCGCGTGGGGCATGTACGCCGGGTACGAGCTGTGCGAGAACACCCCGCTGCGCGCGGGCGGCGAGGAGTACCTGGACTCCGAGAAGTACCAACTCCGGCCGCGCGACTGGAAGTCGGCGGAGCGCGCGGGCACCTCGATCGCCCCGCTGATCACCGCGCTGAACCGGATCAGACGACGCCATCCGGCCCTGCGCCGGCTGCGCGGTCTCACCTTCCACACCACCGACAACGACGCCGTGATCGCGTACAGCAGACGCTCCGGTACGGACATCGTCATCGTGATCGCCAACCTGGACCCGCACCACACCCAGGAGGCCACGGTCTCGTTGAACATGCCGGAACTCGGCCTCGCCTGGCACGAGACCGCGCCGGTGCGCGACGAGCTCACCGGCGAGAACTATCACTGGGGCAGGACCGCCTACGTACGCCTGGAGCCGGGGGTCGCTCCCGCGCACGTGCTGGCCCTGCGACCGTCCCCGCAGACCGGAGGGTCACCCGCATCATGACCACTGTCAACGAACCCGTCCCCGACACCTTCGAGGACACCCCGGCCCAGGACCGCGACCCCGAATGGTTCAAGCGGGCGGTGTTCTACGAGGTCCTGGTCCGCTCCTTCCAGGACAGCAACGGCGACGGTGTGGGCGACCTCAAGGGCATCACCTCGCGCCTGGACTATCTGCAGTGGCTGGGCGTGGACTGTCTGTGGCTGCCGCCGTTCTTCCAGTCCCCGCTGCGCGACGGCGGCTACGACGTCGCCGACTACACCGCGGTGCTCCCGGAGTTCGGGGATCTGGCCGACTTCGTGGAGTTCGTCGACGCGGCGCACGCCCGCGGTATGCGCGTGATCATCGACTTCGTCATGAACCACACGAGCGACGCGCACCCGTGGTTCGAGCAGTCGCGCACCGACCCGGACGGGCCGTACGGGGACTACTACATCTGGGCCGACGACGACAAGCAGTTCGCGGACGCCCGGATCATCTTCGTCGACACCGAGTCGTCCAACTGGACCTTCGACCCGGTCCGCGGGCAGTACTACTGGCACCGCTTCTTCTCGCACCAGCCCGACCTCAACTACGAGAACCCGCGCGTCCAGGAGGAGATCCTGTCCGCGCTGCGGTTCTGGCTGGACCTGGGCATCGACGGCTTCCGGCTCGACGCGGTGCCGTACCTCTACCAGCGCGAGGGCACCAACTGCGAGAACCTGCCGGAGACCCACGCCTTCCTCAAGCGGGTCCGCGAGGAGATCGACACCCACTACCCGGACACGGTGCTGCTCGCCGAGGCGAACCAGTGGCCGGAGGACGTGGTCGACTACTTCGGCGACTTCCCGTCGGGCGGCGACGAGTGCCACATGGCGTTCCATTTCCCGGTGATGCCACGGATCTTCATGGCGGTACGGCGCGAGTCGCGCCACCCGGTCTCCGAGATCCTGGCGAAGACCCCGGCGATCCCGGCGGGCTGTCAGTGGGGCGTCTTCCTGCGCAACCACGACGAGTTGACGCTGGAGATGGTCACCGACGAGGAACGCGACTACATGTACGCCGAGTACGCCAAGGACCCGCGGATGCGGGCCAACATCGGCATCCGGCGCCGGCTCGCCCCGCTGCTCGACAACGACCGCAGGCAGATGGAGCTGTTCACCGCCCTGCTCTTCTCGCTGCCCGGATCGCCGGTGCTGTACTACGGCGACGAGATCGGCATGGGCGACAACATCTGGCTCGGCGACCGGGACGGGGTGCGCACCCCGATGCAGTGGACGCCGGACCGCAACGCCGGCTTCTCCTCCTGCGACCCGGGCCGGCTGTTCCTGCCCGCGATCATGGACCCGGTACACGGCTACCAGGTGACCAACGTGGAGGCCGGGACGGCGTCGCCGTCCTCGCTGCTGCACTGGACGAAGCGGATGATCGAGGTGCGCAAGGAGAACCTGGCCTTCGGGCTCGGCTCGTACACCGAACTGCCGTCGTCCAACGGGGCGGTGCTCGCGTTCCTCCGCGAGTTCGAGGACGACCTGGTCCTGTGCGTGCACAACTTCTCGCGCTTCGCCCAGCCCACCGAACTGGACCTGCGGCGCTTCGCCGGGATGCGGCCGGTGGAGCTGATCGGCGGAGTGGAGTTCCCGGCGGTCGGGGAGTTGCCGTACCTGCTGACGGTCGGCGGGCACGGCTTCTACTGGTTCCGGCTGAAGCCCTCCTGACGCCCTCCCGGCACCGCCCCCGCACTCTCCCGGCACCTCCCCGCACGGGCGCGGGCCGTCCCCTGATCGGCCCGCGCCCGTCCGGGCCCATCCGGGCGCGCGCGACGGGCCCAAACGGATCTTCCCCTCCGACACGTCCCCCCACAGCCGGACACTCCACGCCGCCATCCGCGACACTCGGCGCATTTGAAAGCAAACACATACAAACGACACGTGTGTGCCCCGGGGAAAGGACGCGCTGCCATGCCGGAGACCGCATCCACCACCGAGTCCACCGCGTCCGCGGAGGTCATCGGATCCGCTGAAGCCACCGGATCCACCGAGGCCGACGCAGCCGTCGAGACCACCGCGTCCGTCACGTCCGTCACGTCCGCCGGCCCGCGACGCGCCCTCCTGCCCGCCCTCGCTCCCCTGCTGCGCACCTGGCTGCCCCGCCAGCGCTGGTTCGCGGGCAAGGGCCGCCCGGTCACCGGCTTCACCCTGGAGTCGGCCACCGAGCTGCTGCCCCTCGACGGCACCGGCCCCGGGCTGCTGCACCTGCTCGTCCGGGTGGAGCAGCCCGGTCGGCCGGCCGGCGCCCCGGCCGACTGTTACCAGCTGCTCCTCGGCGTACGGCCGGAGCTGCCGCCCCGTCTCGCGCCCGCCCTGATCGGCCGGATCCGGCAGGGCCCGCTGGCCGGCCGGACCGTCTACGAGGGGCTGCGCGACCCCCGGCTCGCCGGGCTGCTGTACGAGCGGCTGCGCACCCCCGGCCGGACCGGCCCGCTGCGCTTCCACACCGGCACCGCGCTGCCGCCCGCGCTCGCGCCCCGGGTGCTGGACGCCGAACAGTCCAACTCCTCACTGGTCTTCGGGGAATCGTTCATTCTGAAGATCTTCCGGCGGGTCTCGCCGGGCGCCAACCCGGACCTGGAGCTGCCGCTCGCCCTCGCCCGGGCCGGCTGCGCCCGGGTCCCCGCGCCGGTCGCCTGGTTCGAGGCGGGCGCGGCCACGCTGGGGGTCCTCCAGCCGTATCTGCGCGGCTCGCGGGACGGCTGGCGGCTCGCCCTCGACGCGCTCGCCGACGGCCGGGAGTTCACGACGGAGGCGCACGCGCTCGGCCGCGCCACCGCCGAGGTGCACCTGGCGCTCGCGACCGCGCTGCCGACCGAGCGGCTGGAACGCGACCGGGCCGCCTCGCTCGCCGCCGCGATGGGCACCCGCCTGGACGCCGCCGCGCAGGCGGTGCCCGCCCTGCTGCCGTACGTCCCCGGTCTGCGGGCGGTCTTCGCGGCGGCCGGCGACGCGACCGGCACCGGCCGGCTCCAGCGCGTCCACGGCGACCTGCACCTCGGGCAGACGCTGCGCGGCTCCGACGGAGCCTGGACGGTCATCGACTTCGAGGGCGAGCCGGCGAAGCCGCTGGACGAGCGGCGCACCTCGCACCCGCCGGTCCGCGACATCGCGGGCATGCTCCGCTCCTTCGACTACGCGGCCCGCACCCACCAGCCGTGGAACCCCGACTGGTCCGCCCGCTGCCGGGACGCCTACTGCGCCGGATACGCCGAGGCGTCGGGCGCCGACCCGCGCGACGACCCGGCGCTGCTGCGCGCGTACGAGACGGACAAGGCCGTGTACGAGGTGCTCTACGAGGCCCGGCACCGCCCCGACTGGCTGCCCGTCCCGATGGCGGCGATCGCCCGCCTCGCCACGGTGCCATGACGCCCCGCCCCGTGACCGACCCGCCCCCACCCCCACCCAGGAGGCCCTTCCGGTGACCGCTCCCCGCCCCGCCCGACCCGACCGGACGGCCCGCCCGGCGCCGGCCCTCGACCCCCACGACCGCGCCCGGCTGCTGGCCGGCGAGCACCACGACCCGCACGCGCTGCTCGGCGCCCATCCGGTGAAGGGCGGGGTCGTCTTCCGCACACTGCGCCCGTGGGCCAAGGAGGTCGCCGTCCTGCTCCCCCAGGGCCGCCGCGTCCCGCTCCGCTCCGAGGGCGACGGCCTGTTCTCCGCGCTGGTCCCGCGGCTGCGGAAGATCCCCGCGTACGAGCTGCGGGTGCGGTACGACTCCGCCGCCGAGCTCGCCGTCCACGACCCGTACCGCTTCCTGCCGGCCCTCGGCGCACTCGACCTGCATCTGATCGGCGAGGGCCGGCACGAGGAGCTGTGGACCGCCCTCGGCGCCCGGGTCATGACCCACGACGGCACGGCGGGCACCCGGTTCACGGTCTGGGCGCCGAACGCCCGCGGGGTGCGGGTCGGCGGCGACTGGACGTACTGGGACGGCACCGCGCTGCCCATGCGCTCGCTCGGCTCGTCCGGGGTCTGGGAACTGTTCGTGCCGGGGGTCGGCGAGGGCGCGCTGTACAAGTTCGACATCACCCGGCCCGACGGCACCCACACCCTGCGCGCCGACCCGATGGCACGCCGTACCGAGTGCCCGCCGGACACCGCGTCCGTGGTGACCGCCGACCATCACGTGTGGCAGGACGCGGACTGGCTGGCCCGGCGCGGGGCACGGCCGCACCACGAGGCGCCGATCTCGGTCTACGAGGTCCATCTGCCGTCCTGGCGACCCGGCCTGACGTATCGTCAACTCGCTGAGCAGCTGCCCGCGTACGTCGCCGATCTGGGCTTCACCCACGTGGAGTTCATGGCCGTCGCCGAGCACCCCTTCCACGGTTCCTGGGGCTATCAGGTCACCGGTTTCTACGCGCCGACCGCCCGCATGGGCACCCCGGACGACTTCCGCTTCCTGGTCGACGCGCTGCACCAAGCCGGGATCGGCGTCCTGATGGACTGGGTGCCGGCCCATTTCCCGCGCGACGACTGGGCGTTGGCCGAGTTCGACGGGCGTCCGCTGTACGAGCACGAGGACCCGCGCCGGTCCGCGCACCCCGACTGGGGGACGCTGGTGTTCGACTACGGGCGCAAGGAGGTGCGCAACTTCCTGGTCGCCAACGCGGTGTACTGGTGCGAGCGGTTCCATCTCGACGGGCTGCGCGTGGACGCGGTCGCCTCCATGCTCTACCTCGACTACTCGCGCGAGGGCGGCGACTGGCTGCCCAACGAGTTCGGCGGGCGGGAGAACCTGGACGCGGTGGCCTTCCTCCAGGAGATGAACGCCACGCTGTACCGGCGCTGTCCGGGTGTCGTCACCTTCGCCGAGGAGTCCACCGCCTGGGACGGCGTGACCCGGCCGACCAACCAGGTGGGGCCGGGCGGCTTCGGCGGTCTCGGCTTCGGGCTGAAGTGGAACATGGGCTGGATGCACGACTCCCTCGGCTACATGACGAAGGACCCGGTGCACCGCAAGTACCACCACCATGAGATGACCTTCTCGATGGTGTACGCGTACAGCGAGAACTACATCCTGCCGATCTCGCACGACGAGGTCGTGCACGGCAAGCGGGCCCTTGTGTCGAAGATGCCCGGCGACTGGTGGCGCCGGCGCGCCGACCACCGCGCGTACCTGGGCTTCATGTGGGCCCACCCCGGCAAGCAACTCCTCTTCATGGGGCAGGAGTTCGCTCAGGGATCGGAGTGGTCGGCGGACCACGGCCCGGACTGGTGGCTGCTCGACCCGTCGTACGGGGCGGAGGCCGACCACCGCGGCGTACGGGATCTGGTGCGCGACCTGAACACCATGTACGCGGCGACGCCCGCACTGTGGGAGCGGGACTCCTCGCCCGAGGGCTTCGAGTGGATCGCGGGCGACGCGGCCGAGGACAACGTCTTCGCCTTCCTCCGCTTCGACGCGACCGGCACCCCGCTGCTCGCGGTGTGCAACTTCTCGCCGGTGGTCCGGCACGACTACCGGCTCGGGGTGCCCGACACCGTCGCCGCCTGGGCGGAGGTGCTGAACACGGACGCGGCCCGGTACGGGGGCGGCGGCGTCGGGAGCACCGACCCGGTGAAGACCGAGTCGGTGCCGTGGCACGGCCGCCTGGCGAGCCTGCGGACGACGCTGCCGCCGCTGGCGACGGTCTGGTTCAAGCCCGCCTGATCACCCCCCGGCGCCGGGCGGGTCAGTCCGCCCGGCGGACGATCCCGAGCCGCTGGGTGGCCCGGGTCAGCGCCACGTACAGGTCGTTGACGCCGTGCGTGGCACCGTCCCGGATGCCCTCCGGGTCGACGACGAGGACCGTGTCGAATTCGAGGCCCTTGGCCTGGCGGGGGTCGAGCAGCACCACCCGCCGGGTCAGGTCGGGCTTCGCCCCGTACGCGGCCCCGGGCAGCGCGGTGATCAGCCCGGGGTGCAGGTCCTCGGGCGCGATGACCGCGAGCCGTCCGTCGGCGTGCGCCGCCAGCTCCGCCGCGACCGCGTCGGCGGTCTCCTTCACCGGGTCCTCCACGCTGCGGTCCCAGGGCTCGACCCCGGTCGAGCGGACCGAGCTGGGCGGCTCGAACCCCGGGTCCTCGACCCGGCGCACGGCGGCGGCCACGGCCATGATCTCGGCCGGGGTGCGGTAGTTGACGCCGAGCCGGACGTGTTCCCAGCGGTCCTCGACGTACGGCGCGAGGATCCCCTCCCAGGAGCCGACGCCGGCCGGGTCGCCGGTCTGCGCGGGGTCGCCGACCAGGGTCATCGAGCGGGTGGGGCTGCGGCGCATGAGCAGCCGCCACATCATCGCGGACAGCTCCTGCGCCTCGTCGACGATGATGTGGCCGAAGGCCCAGGTACGGTCGGCGGCGGCGCGTTCGGCGGCGCTGCGGTGGTCGGCCTCCTCGTGGCGGTCGGCGAAGCGTTCGGCGTCGATGATGTCGTGCGCGGACAGCACCTCGGAGGCGTCCTTGTCGAGCTCCGTCTTGTCCTCGAACTCGTAGGTCCGGGAGGCGAAGGACACGTCGAGGACGCCCTGGGCGTACGCGATCCGCTTCTGCCGCTCGGCCTCCTCGGCGGCGCGGGCGGCGGAGTCGTCCTCGCCGAGGAGTTCGGCGGCCTCGTCGAGCAGCGGGACGTCGGCCGGGGTCCAGGCGGCGTCGCCGTCCGGGCCACCGTCCGAGCCACCGTCGGGGCCGCTTTCGGGGCGCCGGATCGCGGCCAGGTCGGCCGGATCGTCCAGGTGGGTGGGCTCGGCGAGGTAGTCGGCGAGGAAGCGCTGCGGGGTGAGGGCCGGCCACAGGCCGTCGAGGGCCGCGTGCACGTCGGGGTTGGCGGCGACGCCCTTGGCGAGCTGCGCGCGGTCGTCGGGGCCGAGGAAGTTGGGGCCGCCGTACGGGTCGGCGCCGATCCGGTCGGCGAGCTGCTCGGCGAGCGCGTCGAGGATGTGGAAGACGAAGTAGGGGCGGGCCAGGTTGTGCGGGAGCCGGGTCTCGCGGGCCTTGTGCCGGGCTTCGAGCGCCATGCCCCAGTCGATGACCAGATCACCGTCGTCGTGCGGGACGGTCAACGGAGCGTCGCGCTCGGGGACGCGCTGCTGGTCGCGGACGGCGGCGGCCAGCGCGCCGGCCATGGCCACGGAGCCCTTGACCGCGGCGGCGCGCGGGGTGTCGGTGCCGGTGGCCTCGACGCCGGGGAAGAGTTCGCCGGGGGTGGCGAGCAGGACGCCGGTCTCGCCGAGGGACGGCAGGACGTTGCTGATGTAGCCGAGGAAGGCGGGGTTGGGGCCGACGATCAGCACGGCGCGCTTGGCGAGCTGCTCACGGTGCGCGTACAGCAGATACGCGGCGCGGTGCAGCGCCACGGCGGTCTTGCCGGTGCCGGGGCCGCCCTCGACGACGAGCACCCCGCGGTGCGGGGAGCGGATGATGCCGTCCTGCTCGGCCTGGATGGTCTGCACGATGTCGTGCATCCGGCCGGTGCGGGCGGCGTCGAGCGCGGCGAGCAGCACCTCGTCGGCGTCACGGTTCTCGTGGCCGGTGCGCGTGGTGTCGGCGAGGTCGAGCACCTCGTCGTGGAGCGAGACGACCTCGCGGCCCTTGGTGGTGAGATGCCGGCGACGGCTCAGGCCCATGGGGGCGTAGCCGGTGGCGAGGTAGAACGGCCGGGCGACCTCGGCGCGCCAGTCGACCACGAGCGGCGTGCGGTGCTCGTCGTCGGCGCGGATGCCGATCCGGCCGATGTGATGGTCGCGCCCGTCCCGGAACACCAGCCGGCCGAAGCACAGCCCGCTCTCGCCCGCGTCGAGCGCGGCGAGCAGCCCCGACTGCTCGGCGACCAGCACGTCCCGCTCCAGGCGCGCCTGGGCGCTGCCCGCGCCGGGGGCGGCGAGGGCGGCGGCGACACCGGCCTCCGCCTGGTCCCGCAGGTCGTCGAGACGTGCGTAGAGCCCGGTGATGAATTCCTGCTCTTTCCGAAATTCCTCGGTTGACAATTCGACTCCCGACGCGATACAGTACTTTCAGGGATGGTTCCCGCGCCTTTTTATCTGGACACGGAATCCATCAATATACGTGACACACAACCCCGACTGCCATTCTAGTCGGGGTATTTTCGTGTTTCATGGGAAGCGACTCGGCTGCCTTCGATGCGGCCCATGACCTGCTGATCCGCTGCGGCGCCGCCGCACTCCCCCATCCCGGCGGCACCCTCCTCGCCCACCTCGGGCGGGTCACCTCCCGCCTCGCCGCCTGGAACGCCCGCCCCGACCTGCGGCTCGCCGGCCTCTGCCACGCCTTCTACGGCACCGACGGCTTCGCCGGCAGCCTGCTCCCCCTGGAGCGGCGCGGCGAACTGGCGGCGGCGATCGGGGCGGAGGCGGAGGAACTGGTCCACTTCTACGCGAGCTGCGACCGGGAATTCTCCTACGCCGGCCTGACCCGCCACGACGGCCTCTTCCGTGACCGCTTCACGGACCGCGCGTTCCTCCCGACGGCACGGCAGCGGGCCGACTTCGCGGAACTCACCGCCGCCAACGAACTCGACCTCGCGGCCGTCGACCCGGAATTCCGCGAACGGTGGGGCGGGGAACTCCTGGAGCTGTTCACCCGGTGGCGGCCGCTGCTGAGCGAGGCGGCGGCCGAGGACGTACGGGGGCTGCTCGCACGGGACGGCGAAGAACGCGCGCCTTCCCGCGCGGGCTCCGGTCAGGTGAGGTCCGCGCCGGGGTCGTGTCACGCGTCGAGCCCTGGGGAGTCTTCGTCGAACTCGGTGGCGTCGAGGGCATGATCAGCGCGGCCGGGCTGTCCTGGGAGCGCTTCGGGCACGACGAGGACGTGGTCGTCGTGCGCGAGGAGCCGGACGTCGAGGTGGCCGCGATCGACCTGCCGACCCGCCGGGTCCGGCTCGTCCCGGCGTGATCCGCGCCGGTGGGACCTGACGGGAGCCCTGGTGCGGGGTCGGACGATGTCAGGCCCGGGTGGTTCGTTGTGCGGTGTCAGCCGCGAGACCTGCTGCTTCGGTCCGCTCATCGGCCTCGCTCCGTGTGGTGGCGGTGAGGTCGGGGCGCAGACGGTGGTGCAGGCAGATGAAGAAGAAGACCAGCGCGAGGGTGAGGAGGATATGGCCCATGCCCGCGATTCCGGAGATCGCGGGGCTGGTGTCCTTGCCGAGCACGGTCAGGGTGCCGTGGACGGTCATGAGGCCGGTGGTGAGGACGAGCCCGGCGTGGTAGGTCCAGAAGAACGCGGAGAAGAACCGGCCGCGGGTCAGGTGCAGGGTCTTCTCCAGGGCGATGGTGATCAGGAAGACCAGCGTGCCGAGGGTGAGCAGGTGGGTGTGGACCACGGCCAGCTGGGTCGGTCCGGTGAAGTCGTTGGCCTTGGTCAGTTCCCGGTAGGAGAGGCCGGCGGCCAGGCCGAGGACGGTGTAGAGGACGGCGGAGTAGTAGAGCTTCCTCATGAGGGGGTGGGCTCCTTGCTTGTGGTGGGGCCGTGGTGTCCGCAGTCGGCGGGGGTGGGGAGCGGGCGGGTGTCGGAGAGCAGGCCGGGCGTGTGGTGGCCCCGGCGAGGCGGCACGCCCCGGCCGGGACCACGGTTCAGCTCTGGGCGGGGACCACAGTTCAGCTCTGGGCGGGGTGGCGGAGGCGGCCGTCGTGGACTTCGGCGATCTGGTCGACGGCGGTGAGGTGGGTGCGGTCGTGGGTGACCAGGACGGTGGCGGTGGCCTGCTGGTGGGTGAGGCGGGTGATCAGGTCGATGATCGCGGCGCCGCGTTCGTGGTCGAGGGCGCTGGTGGGTTCGTCGACCAGGAGGACGGTGGGGTCGTTCATCAGCGCGCGGGCGATGTTGACGCGCTGGCGCTGGCCGCCGGAGAGCTGGTGCGGGCGGCGGCCGGCGAGGTCGGCCAGGCCGACCGCGTCGAGCAGGTCGAGGGCGCGGGTGCGGGCCTTGGCCGGTGAGCGGCCGTCGAGCTGGGCCATGACCTGGAGCTGTTCGGCGGCGGTCAGCGAGGGCAGCAGGTTGGGCTGCTGGAAGACAATGCCGATCTTGTGGCGGCGCAGGTCGGTGAGCTCGCCGCGGCTCATCCCGGTGGTGAGAGTTCCGTCGATGGTGACGGTGCCGCTGTCGGGGGTGATGAGGGTGGCGGCGACGGCCAGGAGGCTGGACTTGCCGGACCCGGAGGGGCCGATCACGGCGGCGAGACTGCCCTTGGGGACGTCCAGCGTGACCTGGTCCAGGGCGGTCAGGCGGCTGTCGCCGTCGGGGTAGGTGAGGGTGATGTCGGTCAGGTTGAGGCTCATCGGGCGCTCCCCAGGGCGGTCAGCGGGTCGACGGAGGTGATGCGGCGGATGGACAGGCCCGCGCCGAGGGCGCCGAGGAGGATCATCACGGCGGCCGGGAACAGAACGGTTGCGGGGGTGAGAAGGAAGGGCACCGCGCTGCCGGAAACGAGCGCCCCGAGACCCGCGGCGATGCCGGTGCCGAGCAGGGTGCCGCCGGCGAGCAGGACCACTGCCTGGCCGAGCGCGTCCTTGAGGAGGTTCGCGGTGGAGGCTCCGAGCGCCTTGAGGACGGCGATGTCGCCGCTGCGCTGGATGGTCCACACGGTGAAGAAGGCGCCGATGACCAGGGCTGAGATGGCGAACAGGAAGCCGCGCATCAGCTGCAGGGAGCCGTTCTCGGAAGTGTAGGAGCCGATCGCGGACAGCGAATCGTCCTTGGAAAGCGTCTTGGTGCCCGCGGCCTTGTCGGCGGCGGCCGTGTCGGTGCCGGAGGTGGTGTTCAGGGCGATCACGGTCGCTACCGGGCCGTCACCGGTGGTGGTGGTGCGTGCGGTCTTCTGCCAGACATCGAGGCTGGTCCAGATCACCGGGGTGTGACTGAAGGAGGCGTCGCCCTTGACGGCGGCCACGGTCAGCTTCTGTCCGGCCAGGGTGAAGGCGTCACCCGCCTTGATGCCGAGGTCGTCGGCGGCCGTCGTGGACAGCACCACCGACCGGCCGTCGATCGTGTCGCCGCCCGGGGCGAGGGGGGAGCCGGGCCGGACTCCGAAGGCGGATACTCCGGTGCTCCGGTCCCCGGCAGTGGCCTTGGTGGTGGTGATGCCCAGCGGTTCGGCGCTGGTGATGCCCGGCGCCTTGGACCACTGCTGCCACTGCTTCTCGGTGACGGTGGAGTTGGCGTACGACACGTCCTGGCCGCCGCTGGGCGCCTGGAAGACGATCTTGTCGGCGGGCAGGCCGGTGATGGCGGAGATGTTCTGCTGGCCCAGTCCGGCGGTCAGACCGGACAGCAGGCCGACCAGCAGGGTGATGAGGACGATGACGGTCCCCATCAGGGCGAAGCGCCCCTTGGCGAACTTGAGGTCTCTCCAGGCGACGAACACGGCTTTGGCCTGCCTCTTTCTGGCGGTGGAAGCGGTATGCCCCCACCATCGCCGTCAGCCCCCCGTGCGCACATCCGGCGCAGGACTGCACTTGGCAGGCCGAAGGACGGCGCGCGAGTTGTAACTTTCGATGGAGGCCGCGTCGGGGCGTGCGTCCTTAGGCTGGAGGCACTGTGAACACCACCGCTCCCTCCCTGACCCCGACCACCCGTGCACTGGCCTGGTGTCTGCACCTGCTGATCGTCGCGCTTCTCGTCCTGGCGGCGGGCCGGGCCGTGGCCGACAGCGAGCCGCACGCCGCGATCACCGTCGCCGTGGCCGCGATGTGCGCCGTGGTGTACGCGGCAGGGCCGGCCCTGCCGCGTATCCGCCGCTCCGCGTGGGCCGCCGCGGTCTGGCTGTTCACCGTGGGTGCCTGCTGGCTGGTGCTGCTGACACTGTCCGCCGACGCCGTCTGGGTGGCCTTCCCGCTGTTCTTCCTCCAGCTCCACCTGCTGCCGCGCCGCGCGGGCCTGGCCGCCGTAGCCGCGACCACGCTCGTGGCGGTCACCGGATTCGCGGCCCACCAGGGTTCCTTCGGCCTCGCCATGGTGATCGGTCCCGCCCTGGGTGCGGCCGTGGCCGTCGCGGTGGTGTGGGGCTACCAGGCCCTGTACCGCGAGAGCGAAGAGCGCCGGAAGCTGATCGAGGAACTCACCGCGACCCGCGCCGACCTGGCCCGCGCCCAGCACACCGCCGGCGTGCTGGCCGAACGCGAACGCCTGGCCCGCGAGATCCACGACACCCTCGCCCAGGGCCTGTCCAGCATCCAGCTGCTGCTGCGCGCCGCCGAACGCGCGCTGCCCAGCGCGGAGGAAAGCCCCGCCGCCCGCTACGTGGACCAGGCACGCCAGGCCGCCGTGGACAACCTGGCCGAAGCCCGGCGCTTCGTCGCCGCACTCACGCCGCCGGCCCTGGAGGACTCCACCGCGGCGGGCGCCCTGGAACGTCTGTGCGCCACCACATCCGCCCGCCACCCCGTCACCGCACGCTTCCACGTCACCGGTGAACCCGTGCCGCTGCCCACCGCGCACGAGGTCGCGCTGTTGCGGGTCGCCCAGTCCGCGCTCGCCAACACCGTCCGTCACGCCGGCGCCACCCGCGTCGAGGTCACCCTCAGCCACCTCGGTGACCATGTCGCCCTCGATGTCGTCGACGACGGCGCCGGCTTCGACCCGGACGGCCTTCCCGCCCCCGACCCTGGCAGCGGCGGCTTCGGCCTGGCCGCCATGCGCGCCCGCGTGCACGCTCTCGACGGCACCCTCACCGTCGAATCCGCGCCCGGCCGCGGCACCGCGCTGGCTGCCCAGCTGCCCCTGTCCGCCCCCGCCGACACAGAACGCGAGGACCACCGGTGACCGATCACCCCATCCGCCTGCTCCTGGCCGACGACCACCCGGTGGTACGGGCCGGGCTGCGTGCCGTTCTGGAGACGGAGCCCGGTCTCGCTGTCGTCGCCGAGGCCGCCACCGCCGAGGACGCGGTCGCCCGCGCGGCCCAGGGCGACATCGACGTCGTCCTCATGGACCTCCAGTTCGGCCGGGGCATGGGCGGCGCCGAAGCCACCGCACAGATCACCGCGCGTCCGGGAGCCCCGCGCGTGCTGGTCGTCACGACCTACGACTCCGACGCGGACACCCTGCCCGCCATCGAGGCCGGCGCCACCGGCTACCTCCTCAAGGACGCCCCGCCCGAAGACCTGGCCGCCGCGGTCCGTACCGCCTTCACCGGCCGGACCACCCTGGCGCCCGCCGTCGCCGACCGGCTCATGAACCGCCTCCGTGCCCCCGCCACGTCACTGACCCGACGCGAGACCGAAGTCCTCTCTCTGGTCGCCGAGGGCCTGTCCAACCAGACGATCGGCCAACGGCTCCATCTCACCGAAGGCACCGTCAAATCCCACCTGGCCCGCATCTACGCCAAACTCGGAACCGACTCGCGCACCGCCGCCGTGGCCACCGCCACCGACCTCGGGCTCATCCGCCGCTGAACGGCCCGGTGCCCGCCGCTCTGGACCATGGGAACACGCAGGGCCGGTTCGGTCCGCACACGAACCACCTCGACCCGGCCGCCCCGGGCCAGGATGCCCGGTTCCCGTTACCTGATCTGCCCGTACGGCGACGGCGGTGAGCACACCGCCGTCGCCGACCGAGCCCCACTGCGACGTGCGGCAGGCGGCTACAGGGCGGGAGTCCGGCTCGGGGCCGCGGCCGGCTGGGGAAGCCTGCCGGTGCGGCGGGCCCAGACTTCGAACGCGACAGTCATGAACGGGGGTACGGCGGCCAGCAGGGCGAAGATCGTGGTCCTGCCCAGCCGCCACTTCAGCCGGATCGCGACCAGCACGGTCAGGAGCACGTAGACGATGAAGGCGGCGCCGTGGACGGCGCCGAAGATCCGTACGCCGAGTTCGGTGGTTTCGGGAACGTACTTGAGGTACATCCCGACCAGCAGACCGGCCCACGTGCACGCTTCGATGACCGCGATCCAGGTGAACGCGCGCAGCAGGCGCCCGGAGCCGGTTTCGGCGGCCCGTGCGGCCGGCACGTCGGCGGCGGGCGGTTCGGAGGCGGGAGTGGAAGGCGTCTGCGGGTTGCCGGGGCGTGCGGGCCACAGGGCGCGGTCGCCGAGCAGGCGGACGAGGGCGGGGACCAGGAGCGGGCGGATGAGGAAGGTGTCCAGCAGGATGCCGAAGGCCATGGCGAAGCCGAACTGGAAGAGTTCGCGGATCGGCTGGGTCATCAGGACGGCGAAGGTCGCGGCGAGGATGAGTCCGGCGGAGGAGACGACGCCGCCGGTGCGGGTCAGGGCGGCGGTGATCGCCTTGGCCGGGGGCTGGGTGCGCAGTTCCTGCTTGAACCGGCTCATGATGAAGATGTTGTAGTCGACGCCGAGGGCGACGAGGAAGACGAAGACGTAGGCGGTGACGCGGTTGCCGATGCCGTCGTCGCCCAGGACGGTCACGGTGAAGAAGGTGGTGGCGCCCAGGGTGGCCAGGAACGACAGGATCAGGGTCGCGACCAGGTAGAGCGGGGCGAGGAGCGAGCGCAGCAGCAGGATCAGGACCGCGGTGACGATGGCCAGGACCAGGAGCACGATGAGGGTCGTGTCGCGGTCGAGAGCGGAGCGGATGTCGGCGTTCTGCGCGCTCTCGCCGCCGACGTACACGGTGGCGTCCCGCAGTCCGGCCCCCGCCGCCGCGTCCCGCGCGGCCTGTTTGAGGGGGTCGATCGCGTCGAGTGCCTTCGAGCTGTACGGGTCGAGGTCGAGGACGACGTCGTAGAAGACGGTCCTGCCGTCCTTGCCCATGCGGGGGGCCGCGACGCGGCTGACGTGATCGGCGTCGGTGAGCGCGGTGGCGATGCCGGCGGGTGCGGGGCTGGAGCGCAGGCTGTCCTGGGAATGGACGACGACGGTGCTGGGGGCGATCTCGCCGGGCCCGAACTCCTCCTGGATGAGGTGCTGCCCGTGCTCCGACTCGGTGGCGGCGCGGAAGCCGCTGAGGGTGTTGAAGCTCTCCTGGTAGCCGAGCAGTCCCGCGCTCAGGACCACGAGCAGTGCGATCACGGCCGAGGCCACCTTGACCGGGGCACGCGCGACCAGGGCGGCGACGCGGTGCCAGATGCCCGCTCCGCGGCTGCGTTCGGCGGCCTTGTCCACGCCCCCGGGCCAGAACACGCCCCTGCCCAGCAGCAGGACCAGGGCGGGGATGAAGGTGAACGCCACCAGCGCCATGACGGCCACGCCCAGGGCGAGGTACGGTCCGAAGCCGTGAAGTGCCGGGGAGACGGCCACGAGCAGGGCGAACATGGCCAGGACGATGGTGGAGGCGCTGGCGAGGACGGACTCGGCGGTGCGGCGCACCGCGGTCTGCATCGCGCGGGCGCGGTCCGGCTCGTCGAGCAGGGTCTCGCGGTAGCGGGCGGTGATGATCAGCGCGTAGTCCGTGCCCACGCCGAACAGCAGCACGGTCATGATCGAGGCGGTCTGGGAGCTGACCGTGATGACCCCGGCGTCCGCGAGGATCGCGCCGAGCGTCTCCGCCACGCGCATCGCCACGCCCACGGCGAGCAGCGGTACGAGCGCCATCAGGGGCGAGCGGTAGATCGCCAGCAGGATGATCAGGACGAGCAGGATGGTGGCCAGCAGCAGGACCTTGTCTCCGCCGCTGAAGACCTTCACGGTGTCGGTGGCGATCCCAGCGGGACCGGTCACGGCGACCTCGGTGGGCCCGGCACGGTCGGACGCGAGGGCACGCACCTCGTCGACCGTGTTCCGGAAGGACTCCTCCGAGGGGCTCCCCTTCATGGGCACGATGACCAGCTGAGCACTACGGTCCTGCGAGACCAGCTCGGCTGCGGCATCGGGAGCGTTCACCGTGGAGACCACGCCCGCGACGTGGTCGGGCCGGCTGGTTCCGGAGAGGGCCGAGGTGATGGCGGCGACCGCCTGCGTGGCGCTCGCCGCGGCGTCGGTGCCCTTGCCGCGGACCACGATGATCGCCGGCGTCGCGTCCTGGCCCGGAAGCTGGGCGCGGACGAGATCGCGGGCCTTCATGGAGTCCGAGGCGGCGGGCGGCAGGTTGGCGGACGCGTTGTCCTCGACGGATTCCAGGGCCGGGGCGACACCGGCGAGGAGGCCCGCGATCAGGACCCAGAAGGCCACCACCACGGCGGCACGCTTCTTCGATCCCAGGAGGCTTCGGAGCACAGGGGAGTTCTTCGGTTGCATCGGGCAGCCTTCGGCAGGAAGCACGGACAGAACTTAGGGACAGGGTGTCTCTAAGTTGCGTCAAGCTAACACGCCCCCTCGGCCGCCCGGGCGTGGGGGTAGGTTGGCGGGAGACGGCACAGCGACCGAGGTGAAGCGGAGAAAATGCCCAAGATCGAGGCCGGCAGCGTCCGGGAGCACCGCGCTCAGCGGCTCGCCCAGCTGATCGACGCGGCCGAGGAGCTCCTGGAAGAGGGCGGCGCCGAAGCCCTCACAGCCGGAGCGGTCGCCGCGCGAGCCGGGATCGCCCGCAACAGCATCTACCGCTACTTCAACTCCATCGACGACCTGCTCGAACTCGTCGTCACCCGCGAATTCCCCGCTTGGATCGACGCGGTGGAGCAGGCCATCGCGGCCGAGACCACGCCCACCGCCCAGGCCGCCGCCTACGTCCGGGCCAACCTCGAACAGGCCGCCCGAGGCACCCACGGCTGGCGGGCCGCGCTCTCGCGCGGCTCACTCTCCCCGTCAGCGAGGGAGCGGGTGAGAAATCTGCACGTCTCGCTCCACGAAGCGCTCGCCCGGGTCGTACGCGAACTGGGGCAGCCGCAGCCCGAGCTGACCGTGGCGGTGCTCCAGGCCGTCGTCGACGCGTGCATCCGCAGAATCGACCAGGGCGACGACCTGGCGACCGTGTCCGACTTCGCGTCGGGAGCGACGCGTCGACTGCTCGCGGACGACGACTCGCCGAAGCGCCCGTGACGCACTCCTCCCGGGCGGCTCGCAGGCCCGTCGACAGCGAAGCCCCGGCAGCCCGATCTTGAGCCGCCCCGGACCGTGCCCCGGACCGCCGCCGGCTCATACGCGGGCAAGAGTCATGGACTGCACACGCGAACTCCACTCCCACAAACGGTCCTTTGCGCGAGCAAGATCAATCACGGGCCGCCGGACCCCCGCCGGACCCGGATTCGTTCGCGGGCGGTGCCGTAGCCGCGATTCCGGGAGGACCATGCGAACGGGGCGGTGGGACCGTACGAGGGGGGAAGCGCATGGTTCGGGCACGTACACGCCGGCGGACGGACGCGGGGGACGCCGGCGAGGAACTGGACGCGTACGCGTACGCCTTCCTCGCGGGCGGCACATTGCGGGTCGCGGAGAGCGCCGTCATCGCGCTCACCGCGCGCGGGATGCTGTCCTTGGGGACCGCCCGGCTGCGGGTCGTCGGCGACGAGCGTCCCGGGCATCCGGTCGAACGCGCGGTGGTCACCGCCTGCCCCCGCAGCAAACCCGTGCGGGACGTGGTCGAGGCCGTCCGGAACTCCCCCGAGGTCGCCGAACTCGCCGCCCGGCTCCTCGCCTTGGGCCTGATCCGCGACTGGCGCCGTCGGCCCACCCGGGCGGGCCGGCGGCGCCTCGACGCCGCCAGGGCCGAGGACGCTCTCCTCCCGGCGTACGTCCTCGACGGTCCGGCCGCCCTTCTCGACCCCGGCCCGACCCAGTACGGCCCGTCGGGCGTCCAGACCCTCCCGGCCGGCCTCGGCCGCACCCTGGTCCGCATGGGCCGGGCCCTCGACCGCGACCGCGAGTACCACGACTCGGACGGCGGCTTCGACGGCGGTGGGAGCGGTGGCGGCGGTTTCGGCTGCGGATCGGGCGGGAGCGAGAGCAGCGGCGGGTGACGGGGCGCTCCCGCTCGGGAAGGCGCGGTGCCGGCGTGACCCGGCCCCGGAAAGGGCCGGCGCGCGGTGACCTACGCGCCGAGGTCGGCGGCGAGGACAGCGTCGACGAAGACCTGGGGCGGACGGTAGCCGTGCGCCGCGACGTAGTGCGTGATCAGGTCCGGGGCGGCGTACGTGATGCCGGACTCGCCCGGGACCCGTATCTCCCCGTTCCCTCTCGGGGCCCCTGACCGGGCCCGCAGGCACAGGTTGCAGACGTGGAAGCCACGGTAGAAGTCCACCCGCCGGACGGCCTCCAGTCTCTCCGCGAAACCCTCGGGAAGAGGACCGCGGGGGTACCGCTTGCGGGCGCCCGGGCAGTACCACTTGCGCGCGCTCAGCCAGCCGATGTTCAGACGGCGGTACGCGGGGCGGAACGCCTCCCGGCCACCCTCCGGCCCCCCGACGGTGTCCGGCCCCCGCCGCCGTGGTCCCTGTGCCCGTAGGCGTACTCGCTGAGATCTTCGTGGAACACCCGCTCATCATCGCCGAACGCGTCCTCGCCGAACAGGCGTTGGAGAGCGGGGGCGTGGATACGCTCGGAGCATGTCTGTGACGATCCATCTCAACTATCCCGCGGCGATACCCGTCGGCCACGTGATCGAGGTGACCGAGTTCGCCGATACCCGGCCCGAGAAGAAGCGCAAGCTCGGGAGCCCCAACCGGGGCGAGCCGTTCCGGATTCCGGTCGTGCTCGACCTGGACACCGGGATCCGGTACATGAACGAGCGGCACACCGCCCACCGAGTCGGCGCCGTCGCCTTCTTCGACGTGCCCGCGTACCCGACCCGGCCGTCGGCCGCCCTCCCCGTCGAGCGCGTCTACCGGGCCCGGGTGACGGCCTGCACGCTGGTGAGGGCGGAAAGCACCGACAGCCTTCTGACCACCCTCATCGCCGATCCCCTCCCGGACGCCGCCCCGGGCTCCTGAGCCCCAGGAATCAGGAGCCGTCCTCGAAGAGCGGGGCGAGCGCCGTGACGAGGCGGTCGGCGAGGGCCTGGCGCGCGGCCAGGACCTCGGGGGCGGGCGCGATGCCTTCCGAACGGCCGGCCTCGGCGTCGAGGTCGGTGTTCCAGTCGACCTCACGGGCGGCGGTCTCGAACACGGGGAGACCGAGGGGTTCGTCCCGGTTGCCCGGCCACTCGTCCGCCGTGCGCATCACCGTCTCCAGGAGCGGGAGGCGCAGCGCGCTGTGCTCGGCGAGAAGGACCGCGTCGTAGAGGTCCTTGACCGCCGGGTACAGGTCGCAGGCCAGCCACATGAGCTTCCAGGCCAGGGAGAGTTCGCGGTCGGCCGCGAGGACGCGGACGCCCGCGACCTCGGTCCGGCGCGGCGGCGTCGGGAGGGGTTCCTGGAAGACGAAGTCGATCTGGACCTGGCCGCCGGGGAGGCCCGGGGCCGTCCACGGGATGACCAGGCGCCGGCCGGGGACCCGCTCGTACGTCCAGATGCGCTCGGATACGGCTTCGGAGGCGGAGAGCGCGAGTCCGGTGCCACGCTCGGCGGCGAGCCGCTCGGCCGCCTCGGCGATGCCGTCGAGCATGGCGTCCGTACGGGCGTCCTCGATGCCCCAGGTGTCGGGGACGACGACGAAGTCGATGTCCTTGGGGGCGCGGGCGGCCGGGCCGAACCAGGCCGACATCAGCATGCTGCCGCGCAGCACGAGCGAGTCCGCCCACGGCGATCCGGCGACGGCCGCGAGGACGAGGTCGAGGGCCGAGCGGCGGGCGGTCTGCCAGCGGGCCCGCAGGCCGGGATCCTCGACCACGCCGTCGCCGGGCCGGAAGGCGTCGTCGAACTGCTTGAGGGCCGGGTCGAAGACGCCGTGCCGGACGGCCGCCTCCCCGACGCCGGCGGTGAGGGTGACGGGCAGGCGGCTCATGCGGTACTCCTCTTCGGCGCGGGCATGGGTCTGGGCACTCGGGAAGGACGGCATCGACGGCGCCGGCAACCACGGGGCGTCGCCGCTCACGCGCTCGCCTCCAGCCAGCCCTCGTCCACCGACAGATCGCTGTCGGACAGGACGAGCTCCCGTTCTTCGGCGACGACCTCGTATCCGGCCGCCAGCAGCGTGGCGGTGAACGTGTCGCAGGCCCCGGCCGCCTCGGCCGCCGGGCCCGGGTGGCGCCGGGTGACGAAGCGTTCGTGCCGGCCGCCCGGGCCCGGCAGGACCCGGCGGGCGTTCCACGAGACGTGCGCGCCGTACGGGACGACGAGGGCTTCGAGCGCGGCGCGGTCGTGGCCGGCGGGCAGCGCCAGCTTGACGTGATGCTCGAAGTAACCGCCGCCCGGGCCCGCCGGTTCCGTGCTCCACGGCACCGTCTCGACCTTGACCCGCACCGGCTCGAACCCGGCCGCGCGCAGCCCGGCCACGACCGCCGGGTGGCCCGTGCGGTCGGGCAGGGTCAGCATCGGCTGGACGGTCATCCGGCCCCGGGCCAGGACGATGGTGCCGAGCTTCAGGCCCCGCTCCGCCGCCCACGCGCCGAGCCGGGCCGCCTCCGCCTCGCTCGGACAACGGACCGTCACATGCGTCTCGTACACCCGGGCGATTCTGGCAGAGGGGGCCGTCACCCGGGTACGGGGTTTCCTCGCACCGCCTCGCCCCGGGTCAGCGGACGGCGGCCAGCTCGTCCAGGAGACGGCGCTTGGGGCGGGCGCCGACCATCGACGTCACGGGTTCGCCGGACCGGAAGACCATCAGGGTCGGCATGGACAGGACGCCGTAGCGGATGACGGTCGCCGGGTTGGTGTCGGCGTCGATCTGGACCACCTTCAGCCGGCCGGCCTCCTCCTCCGCGACCGCGCTCAGCACCGGCGCCAGCTGACGGCACGGGCCGCACCAGTCGGCGGTGAACTCCACGAGCACCGGCAGCTCCGCGCCCAGCACCTCGGTGTCGAAGTCGGCGTCGGTGACCTCGGCCACGCCCTTCGCTCGGATCATCGTCCTCACCCTCCCAGTCCGTGTTCGTGTTCGTGATCGTGATCGTGATCGTGATCGTGTTCGTGATCGTGATCGTGTGCGTCGTCGTCCGGTGTGAGCGCGCAGCGCGGCACGGGGCCGCCCGGCAGTTCCGCCTCGGCGAGCAGCACCTGGGCGCCCAGACGGGCGCGCACGTCCTGGAGCCGGGCGATGATGCCGTCGAGTTCGGCGAGCTTGCGCCGGTAGACGGCGATCGACGCGGGGCACGCGTCGCCCGCCGGATGGCCGGCCCGCAGGCACTCCACGAACGGCCGGGTCTCCTCCAGTTCGAACCCGAAGTCCTGCAGGGTCCGGATCTCCTGGAGGAGCCGCAGGTCGTCCTCGTCGTAGACGCGGTGTCCGTGTTCCGTCCGCCGTGCGGTGAGGAGGCCCCGGGACTCGTAGTACCGCAGAGCCCGCGTGGTCGTCCCCGCCCGCTCGGCCAGTTCGCCGATGCGCATGTCCCCGAACGTACGGCTTGACGCCGACGTCAAGGCAAGGAGCCCAGGCGAACGGGCGAACGGGCGAACGGGCAAGGGCGGCACACCACGCGAACGCCCCCGGCCACGCGCCGCTGCTGCGGCTCGCGACCGGGGGCGTTCGCTCCCGTGGGGGGAAATCAGACGCCGGCGGGCACCTTCGTGTCGCCGTCACCCGACGCGCCACGCTGGTCCGGCACGTCGGCGTCGGCATCGGCGCCGGCGGGCGCGCCGTGGCCGTCGTCGACGAGGGTCGTCTCGTCGAACGGGGCGTGGCCGGCCAGCACCTCGGTCACCCGGGCCTTGTCGATCTCCTTGGTCCAGGTGCCGACGAGGACGGTGGCGACGGCGTTGCCCGCGAAGTTGGTGAGGGCGCGGGCCTCGCTCATGAAGCGGTCGATGCCGACGATCAGGCCGACGCCGTCGACCAGCTCGGGGCGGTGCGACTGCAGGCCGCCGGCCAGGGTCGCGAGGCCGGCGCCGGTGACGCCCGCCGCGCCCTTCGAGGCGATGACCATGAAGACGAGGAGCGAGATCTGCTCGCCGATCTTCAGCGGGTTGCCCATGGCCTCGGCGATGAACAGCGAGGACATCGTCAGGTAGATGGCGGTGCCGTCGAGGTTGAAGGAGTAGCCGGTCGGGACGGTGATGCCGACGACCGGCTTGGAGACGCCCAGGTGCTCCATCTTCGCGATGAGGCGCGGCAGCGCCGACTCGGACGAGGAGGTGGACAGGATGAGCAGGAACTCCCGGCCCAGGTACTTCAGCAGGGAGAAGATGTTCACGCCGGCGATCAGCCGCAGCAGCGCGCCGAGGACGACGAAGACGAACAGCGCGCAGGTGATGTAGAAGCCGATCATGATGACCGCGAGCGACTTCAGGGCGTCGACGCCGGTCGCGCCGACCACGGCGGCCATCGCTCCGAACGCGCCGACCGGGGCGGCCCACATGATCATCGCGAGGATGCGGAAGACCAGCCGCTGGATGTGCCCGATGCCGCGCAGCACCGGCTCGCCGGCCTTGCCCATCGCCTGCAGCGCGAAGCCCGCGAGGAGGGCGACGAGCAGGGTCTGGAGGACCTCGCCCTCGGTGAAGGCGGAGACGATGGTCTTCGGGATGATGCCGAGGATGAAGTCGGACGTGCTCTCGCTGGCGCCCTCGGCCTGCGCGGCACCGGCCTCGGCGAGGTCCTTGGTGAGGTGGAGGCTCGAACCCGGCTCCAGGATGTTGCCGACGACCAGGCCGATGGCGAGGGCCACGGTGGACATGACGAGGAAGTAGCCGAGGGCGAGACCGCCGACCGCGCCGACCTTGGCGGCCTTGCGGACCGAGCCGACGCCGAGCACGATCGTGCAGAAGATGATCGGCGAGATCATCATCTTGATGAGGTTGACGAAGCCGGTGCCGATCGGCTTCAGCTCGACGGCGACGCCGGGCGCCAGGAAGCCGACGGCGATGCCGAGCAGGACGGCGCCGATGACGGCCAGATACAGATAGTGGGTGCGGTCCCGTCGGGCTGCCACGGGTTCCCTCCTCGTACTCGGGGGTGTCCACCTCGCGGTGGACCCCCGCGACTATCCATCAGGCTGTGACCGCCGTCACCGTTGCGTTCGTTTCGTTCACAGAACGATTCGGGCACATCGCACGGGGGAGCAAATCGGGCGGGGCACACTTGCTCGCATGCGCCTCCCCCTCTCCCGGCCCCGCAGCCTCGCTGGTCAGCTCTTCGCCATGCAGGTCGTGCTGATGGCCGCCGTCGTCGCGGGATGCGCCGTATTCGCGTACGTGACGGATCGCGAACAGGCCGAGGAGACCGCCCGCCGGCAGACGACGGCCACCGCGAACGCCGTCGCCGCCTCACCCACGGTGGTGGCCGCGGCGCGCGCGGCGGACCGGACGGATCCGACGGCCGGGCTCCAGCCGTACGCGGAGTCGCTGCGGGTACGGACCGGCGTCGACTTCGTCGTGATCATGGCGCCGGACGGAACGCGCTGGACGCATCCGGAGCCGGGACGGATCGGCCACACGTACGTCGGGCACCTCGAACCCGCCGCGCACGGGCAGTCCTTCTCCGAGACGCACCTGGGCACCCTCGGCGTCTCGGTCCGCTCGGTGGCGCCGGTCAGCGACGGGGGCCGGGTGATCGCCCTGGTCAGCGCGGGCATCACCATCGACCGGATCAGCGAGCAGGTACGGGAGCAGGTCGCGGCGCTGCTCGTGATGGCGTGCGCGGCGCTCGTGGCCGGCGGCGCGGGGACGTACGTCGTCAACGCGCGGCTGCGCCGGCACACCAAGGGGATGAACGCGACCGAGCTGAGCCGGATGCACGACTACCACGAGGCCGCGCTGCACGCGGTGCGCGAGGGTCTGGTGATGCTGGACGGGCAGCGGCGGATCGCGCTCATCAACGACGGGGCGCGGGAGCTGCTCGGGCTCACGGGAGACGGGGCCGGGTCCGGATTCGGGTCCGGGTCCGGGTCCGGGGACAGCGGTCTGGTCGGGCGGTCGGCCGCCGAACTGGGCCTTCCGGCGGCGCTCACCGGAGCCCTGCTCTCCTCGGAGCCGCGCGTCGACGAGCTGCATCTGACGGACGAACGGGTGCTCGTGGTCAACACCCGGCCGGTGGTGGGCGGCGAGCGGCGCGGCACCGTCGTCACCCTGCGGGACCGCACCGAGCTCCAGGCGCTGTCGGGCGAGCTGGACTCGGAACGCGGGTTCTCGGAGGCGCTGCGCTCCCAGGCCCACGAGGCGGCGAATCGGCTGCACACCGTCGTGTCCCTCATCGAACTGGGCCGGGTCGAGGAGGCGGTCGGCTTCGCCACCGCCGAACTGGAGCTGGCACAGGAGCTCACCGACCGGGTGGTGAACGCGGTGGGCGAACCGGTCCTGGCCGCGCTGCTGCTCGGCAAGGCCGCGCAGGCCAACGAGCGGGGCGTGGAACTGGTCCTGACCGAGGACAGCCGCATCGACGACGGGGTGCTGCCGGAGGCCCTGGCCGCCCGCGACCTGGTGACGATCCTCGGCAACCTGGTCGACAACGCGGTGGAGGCGGCGGGCGGGGCGACGACGGCGGACGCGGGCGGGGCCCCGCACACGGGCGGGACGATGTACCTGGACGAGACCGCGTACGAGGACGAGATGCCGTACGACGAGGGGACGGCGTACGAGGCGAGCACGGCGTACGAGAAGGAGATGGTCCACAAGGAGGGCGGCGCCGGCCCCGACGCGCCGCCGCTGCTCGCGGGCATCCCCGCCCCGCGCGAGCCGCTCCCCTCCACCCCGCGTACCGCCGCCGCGCCGGCCGCCCCGCGCAGCCCCCGGGTCACCGTGACCGCCCTCGCCGACGACGGGGAACTGCTGCTGCGCGTCGGCGACACCGGCCCCGGGGTACGGCCGGAGGACCGCGCCGCCGTCCTCGACCGCGGCTGGTCCACCCACGGCCCCGGCCGCGGCCTCGGCTTGGCCCTGGTCCGGCAGGCCGTCAGCCGCGCGTCCGGAACCCTGACACTCGCCGAATCCCCGCTGGGTGGCGCGGAGTTCACGGTCCGGCTGCCGCTCGTGCGGAGCGCCGCCGGGGAGGTGCGCGCGTGACCGGCCGGGAAGCCGCCGACGGCATCCGGGTGCTGGTCGTCGAGGACGACCCCGTCGCCGCCGACGCGCACGCGCTGTACGCGGGCCGGGTGGACGGCTTCCGGGTGGTCGGGGTGGCGCACTCGCGGGCCGCCGCCGTCCGGATCCTGGACCGGATGCCGGTGGACCTGATCCTGCTCGACCTCTATCTGCCCGACGGGCACGGGCTCCAGCTGCTGCGGTCGCTGCGCGCCGCCGGGCACGCGGCGGACGTGATCGCGGTGACCTCGGCGCGGGATCTGTCGCTGGTGCGGGAGGGCGTGTCGCTGGGGGTCGTGCAGTACGTGCTCAAGCCGTTCACGTTCGCCACGCTGCGGGACCGGCTCGGCCGGTACGCGGAGTTCCGGGCGGCGGCCGGGGAGGCGTCGGGGCAGGACGAGGTGGACCAGGCCCTCGCCACGCTGCGCGCCCCGCAGCCCGCCGCGCTGCCCAAGGGGCTGAGCGCGCCGACCCTGACGGCGGTGACCCGGACGCTGCGGGCGGCGGACGAGGGGCTGACGGCGGCGGAGGCGGGCGCGGCCCTCGGGATCTCGCGGATCACCGCGCGCCGCTACCTGGAACACCTGGTGACCTCGGGCCGGGCGGTCCGGGCCCCGCAGTACGGGCAGATCGGCCGCCCCGAGCTCCAGTACCGCTGGCTCGCGGCGGCCGACCGCCGGCCCCGGGGCCACTGACGGGGGGACACTGACCGGGCCCCCGGGGCCGGGCCCGGTCCGGGCCGCCGCACGCACCGGCGGGAGGGCGTGGACACGCCGACTACGACCTGGTTCCGGCGTGGGTGAATCCGGTCCTGGTCGCCTTCCTGTGCCGGCCGTCGGCTCTCTGGCGTACTCCGGACGACTGGTCGTCGTACGCCTGCGCCGCAGCCGGGAGCCGCGGCCGGCCGGGGCTCCCGGCTGGGCTCAGCTCCAGCGGTCGAAGCTGAAGAGCTGGCCCCGGGCGTCCGCGCGGCACGGCGACTGAGCGAGCCGGGACCACTCGGCCTTCGGGTCGCCGAGGACGGTGACGCAGGTGTCCGGGGTCGCCGAACCGGCCGGGCGGACCCGATAGCCGGTGACCGGAGTGCCGTACGGCTCCAGGGTGAAACGTTCGACCCGGCTGGTGTCGCCGCACTCGGAGTCCTCCAGGGCCGCTTCGGCCGGGCGGCCACCGGAGGGGAGCCCGGAGCAGCCGGGTCCGTAGTCCGGGTGGTCCGAGACGATCCGCCAGTCCGCGCCGTCGAGCCGCTTGAGCGAGTAGTACGGGACGACGGCGCCCGCGCAGGAGCGCTGGTAGATCTGGCCGGTGCGGCCGCCGCGCCGCTCGTTGAGGCAGAGGTCCGAGCCGATCACCCGGATCCGGACCGGGCCCTCGGCGGGGGCGGTGAGGACGGGCGGGCCATGGTGGCCGCCCGGGTCGCCGCCGCGCAGGAAGACGACGATGCTGACGGTCGCGGTCACGAGCGCGGTCACGGCGACCACGCCGACGAGGAGCCGGCGCAGCCGGGCACGCGGAGGGGCGGGTATCCGGGCGGGGGTGGTGTCGCCCGCGTCCGGGGCGGGTTCGGGCACGGGCCAGGCGAGCGACCGCTCCTCCTCGTCCCGGTCCTCCTCGTCCCGGTCCTCCGGGGCCTCCTGGCCCTCCGCGCCCTCCCCGTCCGCCGGCTCGGCTCCGGGTGACGGCGGCTCGCTTCTCCCTCGTACCGCCAGTTCCTTCCGTACCGCCTCCCACTCCGCCACCGCCTCGGGCGTGGCGCCGCACGCCCGGACGAAGGCGGCGAGGAGTTCGGCGCGCGGCACGGTCGTACGGGCCAGCATGTTGGCGACCGTCGACCGCGGCAGCACGTCGCCGCGGGCCTCGGCGCGGGCCGAAAGCTGACGGTAGGTGAGACCCGACCAGTCCTTGAGGGCCTGGAGGCAGGCGATGAACTCGGCCGGGCTCCGCGCGCCCCGCGCGTCGGGAGCCGACTTCCCCCTGGTCATGCGTGCCGCTCCTTCGCCGCGAACCGGGCCCGGGCGGAGTTGGGACATGTCCGGGACAGGCTCCCAGCCTTGTTGACCGCGGCGCCGCGCTCAAGGATGGATTCGGCCCCGATCGTTCACGGGGGACGATCGGGGACACGGGTCCGCGCGGTGCGTTGCGTATCCGGGACGGATCGGGACAGACGGATCGGGACAGGTCGGGACCTGGGTCCCGGGCCCGGAGGCCGGACGACCCGCCCGGACGACCCGTCCCCGGCGTCCTGTCCGTACGACTCCGCCCCGCCGGCTCAGAAGACCGACTCGGCCTCGCGCATCCGGTCCTCCGGCACCGTCTTCAGCTTCGTGATCGCCTCGGCCAGCGGCACCATATCGACGTGCGTGCCGCGCAGCGACGTCATCCGGCCGAAGTCGCCCCGGTGCACGGCCTCCACCGCTTGCCAGCCGAAGCGGGTGGCGAGCACCCGGTCGTACGCGGTCGGGGTGCCGCCGCGCTGGACGTGGCCGAGGATGACGGGCCGGGCCTCCTTGCCGAGGCGGCGCTCCAACTCGTACGCGAGGGCGGTGCCGATGCCCTGGAAGCGCTCGTGGCCGAACTGGTCGATCTCGCCCTTGCCGTAGTCCATGGTGCCCTCGGCGGGGTGGGCGCCCTCGGCGACGCAGATCACCGCGAACTTCTTGCCGCGGGCGAAGCGTTCCTCGACCATCTTGACCAGGTCGGCCGGGTCGAAGGGGCGCTCGGGCAGGCAGATGCCGTGGGCGCCGGCGGCCATGCCGGACTCCAGGGCGATCCAGCCCGCGTGCCGGCCCATGACCTCGACGACCATGACGCGCTGGTGCGACTCGGCGGTGGTCTTGAGCCGGTCCATCGCCTCGGTGGCGACGCCGACGGCGGTGTCGAAGCCGAAGGTGCGGTCGGTCGCGGAGATGTCGTTGTCGATGGTCTTCGGGACGCCGACGACCGGGACGCCGGCCTCGGACAGCATCCGGGCGGCGGTGAGCGTGCCCTCGCCGCCGATCGGGATCAGGGCGTCGAAGCCGCTCTTCTCGATGAGTTCCTTGGCGTTGTCGCAGGCGGCGCGGAAGCGGGCGCGCTCCAGGCGGGAGGAGCCGAGGATGGTGCCGCCGCGGGCGAGGATGCCACTGACGGCGTTGAGGTCGAGAGTGCGGTAGCGGCCCTCCAGCAGTCCGGCGTAGCCGTCCTCGAAGCCGATGACCTCGTCGCCGTAGTGGGTCACGGCCCGGTGCACGACCGACCGGATCACTGCGTTCAGGCCGGGACAGTCGCCGCCTGCGGTGAGAACTCCGATGCGCATCGTGCTGTGCTCCTGCTCATGCTCGGTAGCGGTACGTGTGAGCCGCGTCGATTCTCACACGGTCGGCCGTGCGGGCGCGCCCCTGGCTACTCCGGGCGCCCACCGCGTCAAGGGTCCTCCCGGGCCCTTGGTCCCGGGCGCGCGGGCCCTTCGCCCGGGGCCTCGGCCGCCCCCTGGCTCGTACCCTCCCGGGCCCTTCGCCGACCCTCCGCCGCACCCCTTTCCCCGTCCTTTCCCCGCCCCTTCCCCGCTCTTTTCCCCGCTCTCTTCCCGCCGTCTTCCCCGCCCCTGCCCGGCGGGCGTCCCAGAGATCTCCAGGGGTAATGTCAAGAGGGCAGAGCCACTCTGAGGAGGGGTTTTGCACGCACTGGGTTGACGACGACCCGGCTCGGTCCGGAACGGCAGGGACCCGGAGGGCGCCGAGCCCGGGGCGACGGCGGCCCGGGGCCCGGATTCGGACCCTTCGGACAGGGAGAGCACGGCGTGACACGCAGTGTGTACGTGACCAGCATCGACCGCGGGGACGGCCGCCAGGTCGTCGAGCTGGGAGTCATGGAGCTCCTGACCCGCCAGGTGGACCGGGTGGGGGTGTTCCGGCCGCTGCGGCACGACGGTCCGGACCGGCTGTTCGAGCTGCTGCGCGCCCGCTACCGGCTCTCCCAGGACGCCGCCACCGTCTACGGCATGGACTACGAGGAGGCGTCCGCCCTCCAGGCCGAGCGCGGAACCGACGAACTGGTCTCCCGGCTCGTCGACCGCTTCCACGAGGTCGCCCGCGCCTACGAGGTCGTCCTGGTCCTCGGCACCGACTACGCCGCCACCCAGCTGCCCGACGAACTCGCCCTCAACGCGCGCCTCGCCAACGAGTTCGGCGCCCGGCTGATCCCGGTCGTCGGCGGCAAGGGCCAGAGCGCCGAGTCCGTACGGGCCGAGGCGCGCAACGCCTTCCGCGCCTACGAGGGGCTCGGCTGCGACGTCCTCGCGCTGGTCGTCAACCGGGTCGCCGCCGAGGACCGGGAGGTGATCGCCGAGCGGCTGGCCGCCCGGCTGCCGGTGCCCTGCTACGTGCTGCCCGACGAGCCGGCGCTGTCCGCGCCGACGGTCGCCCAGATCACCCACGCGCTCGGCGGCTCCGTCGTCCTCGGCGACGACGCCGGTCTCTCCCGTGACGCGCTCGACTTCGTCTTCGGCGGCGCGACGCTGCCGAACTTCCTCGCCGCGCTGACCCCGGGCGCGCTCGTCGTCACCCCCGGGGACCGGTCCGACCTGGTGATCGGGGCGCTCGCCGCGCACTCGACCGGCACCCCGCCGATCGCGGGCGTGCTGCTGACCCTCGACGAGCGGCCCCCGGAGGCGATCCTCACCCTCGCCTCCCGGATCGCGCCCGGCACGCCGGTCGTCTCCGTGCACGGCAACAGCTTCCCCACCGCCGGCGAACTCTTCGCCCTCGAAGGCAAGATGACGGCCGCCACCCCGCGCAAGGCGGAGATCGCGATCGGTCTCTTCGAGCGGCACGTCGAGACCGCCGACCTGCTCGCCCGCCTTTCGGTCGTCCGCAGCGGCCGGGTCACCCCGATGATGTTCGAGCACGAACTCCTGGAGCAGGCCCGGGCCGACCGGCGCCGGGTGGTGCTGCCCGAGGGCGCCGAGGAGCGGGTGCTGCGCGCCGCCGAGGTGCTGATCCGCCGTGACGTGTGCGACCTGACCCTGCTCGGCGACGTGGAGGCCATCCGCAAGAAGGCCGCCGACCTGGGCGTGGACCTGGGCGATGCCCAGCTGATCGACCCGCAGACCTCCGAGCTGCGCGACGCGTTCGCGGAGAAGTACGCGCGACTGCGCGCCCACAAGGGCGTCACGGTGGAGCTGGCGTACGACGTGGTGTCGGACGTCAACTACTTCGGCACCCTGATGGTCGAGGAGGGCCTGGCCGACGGGATGGTGTCCGGCTCGGTGCACTCCACGGCCGCGACGATCCGCCCGGCCTTCGAGATCATCAAGACGAAGCCGGAGGCGTCGATCGTCTCCTCCGTCTTCTTCATGTGCCTGGCCGACAAGGTCCTGGTGTACGGCGACTGCGCGGTCAACCCGGACCCGGACGCCGAGCAGCTCGCCGACATCGCCGCCCAGTCCGCCGCCACAGCCGCCCGGTTCGGCGTCGAGCCGCGGATCGCGATGCTCTCGTACTCGACCGGGACCTCCGGCTCCGGCGCCGACGTCGACAAGGTGCGCGAGGCCACCGGACTGGTCCGGGCGAGCCACCCGGAGCTGCGGATCGAGGGGCCGATCCAGTACGACGCGGCGGTGGAGCCGTCGGTGGCGGCGACCAAGCTGCCGGGCTCGGAGGTCGCCGGGCAGGCGACCGTACTGATCTTCCCGGACCTCAACACCGGCAACAACACCTACAAGGCCGTGCAGCGTTCGGCCGGCGCGGTCGCGGTGGGCCCGGTGCTCCAGGGCCTGCGCAAGCCGGTGAACGACCTGTCGCGCGGCGCGCTCGTCAGCGACATCGTCAACACCGTCGCCATCACCGCGATCCAGGCCCAGGCCCAGGTCCCCGCGCAGTCCCCCGCCCAGGCCGAGGAGTCGATCGTATGACCGCCACACCTGCCACACCTGCCACCCCCGCCACGCCCGCCCCGACGCCCGCCCCGATGCTCCCTTCGGCGCCCGCGATCCCCCCGCTCCCGCCGACCGCCACGCGGGTCCTCGTCCTCAACTCCGGTTCCTCGTCGGTGAAGTACCAGCTGCTCGACATGGCGGACGGCGAACGCCTCGCGGTCGGTCTGGTCGAGCGGATCGGCGAGGAGACCTCACGGCTCGTGCACACCCCGCTGCGCCCCGCCCACGGCGAGGGCACGGGGATGAAGCGCGAGACGGTCGGCCCGATCGCCGACCACGAGGCGGCGCTGAAGGCGGTGGCGGCCGAGCTGGCGGCGGACGGCCTCGGACTGGACTCCCCCGACCTGGCCGTCATCGGCCACCGGGTGGTGCACGGCGGGCTGCGGTTCACCGAGCCGACCGTCATCGACGAGGACGTGTGCGCGGAGATCGAGCGTCTGGTGCCGGTGGCGCCGCTGCACAACCCGGCCAACCTGCTCGGCATCCGTACGACCATGGCGATGCGCCCCGACCTGCCGCAGGTCGCGGTCTTCGACACCGCCTTCCACACCACGATGCCGGAGGCGGCGGCGCGGTACGCGATCGACACCGAGATCGCCGACGCCCACCGGATCCGCCGCTACGGCTTCCACGGCACCTCGCACGCGTACGTCTCCCGGGAGACGGCCCGGCTGCTCGGCCGGGACCCCGCGGACGTGAACGTCATCGTGCTGCACCTGGGCAACGGGGCCTCCGCCTCGGCGGTGGCGGGCGGCCGCTGCGTGGACACCTCGATGGGCCTCACCCCGCTGGAGGGACTGGTCATGGGCACCCGCTCGGGCGACATCGACCCGGCGGTCACCTTCCACCTGATGCGGAACGCGGACATGTCGGCGGAGGACGTCGACGCGCTGCTCAACAAGAAGTCCGGGCTCGTCGGACTGTGCGGCGACAACGACATGCGGGAGATCCGGCGCCGGATCGACGCGGGCGACGCGCGCGCGGCGCTCGCCTTCGACGTCTACATCCACCGGCTGAGGAAGTACATCGGGGCGTACTACGCGGTGCTCGGGCGGGTGGACGCGGTGGCGTTCACGGCGGGGGTCGGCGAGAACGCGGCCCCGGTGCGCGAGGCCGCGCTCGCCGGCCTGACGAGCCTCGGCCTGGCGGTGGACCCCGAGCGCAACGCGCAGCGGTCGGCCGGGGCGCGGATCGTCTCGCCGGACGGCGCGCGGGTGGCGGTGGCCGTCGTACCGACCGACGAGGAGCTGGAGATCGCGCGGCAGAGTTACGCGCTGGTGCGGCGCGAGCGGGTCGCGTGACGCGCCGGAGCGGCGCGCGGAAGAGTGGGCAGAAGAGTGGGCGGAGATCCGTCGCCGGATAAAGGACCATCGGAAAGCGCCCAAAAGTCGCCGGAAGGTCGCCGAAAGGTCACCAGAAAGGTGACGGGAAAGGAGAAATGACTCTCGGAGGAGTGAACGCCTGAGCGGCCCCCCGCCCATTTGTACTTTCCGCCAGACGGAATATTCCGCAGTGAAACAAACCGATAGGATCCGCCTTATGCGCCGTTCCAAAATCGTCTGCACCCTGGGCCCCGCCGTCGACTCCTATGAGCAGCTGAAGGCTCTCATCGAGGCCGGCATGAACGTGGCCCGTTTCAACATGAGCCACGGGTCCCACGCGGAGCACCAGGGGCGGTACGACCGCCTCCGCAAGGCGGCGGCGGACACCGGCCGCGCCATCGGCGTGCTCGCCGACCTCCAGGGCCCCAAGATCCGTCTGGAGACCTTCGCCGAGGGTCCCGTCGAGCTGGTGCGCGGTGACGAGTTCACCATCACCACGGAGGATGTCCCCGGCGACAAGGCGATCTGCGGCACCACGTACAAGGGCCTGCCCGGCGACGTGTCCAAGGGCGACCAGGTCCTGATCAACGACGGCAACGTGGAACTGCGCGTCGTCGAGGTCGACGGCCCGCGGGTGAAGACGATCGTCGTCGAGGGCGGCGTCGTCTCCGACCACAAGGGCATCAACCTGCCCGGCGCGGCCGTCAACGTGCCGGCCCTGTCCGAGAAGGACGTCGAGGACCTGCGGTTCGCCCTGCGGATGGGCTGCGACATGGTCGCGCTGTCCTTCGTGCGGGACGCCAACGACGTCAAGGACGTCCACAAGGTGATGGACCAGGAGGGCCGCCGGGTCCCCGTCATCGCCAAGGTGGAGAAGCCGCAGGCGGTGGAGAACATGGCCGCCGTCGTCGCCGCGTTCGACGCGGTCATGGTGGCCCGCGGCGACCTCGCCGTGGAATACCCGCTGGAGCGCGTCCCGATGGTGCAGAAGCGCCTCGTCGAGATGTGCCGCCGCAACGCCAAGCCGGTCATCGTCGCCACCCAGATGATGGAGTCGATGATCACCAACTCGCGGCCGACCCGCGCCGAGGCGAGCGACGTCGCCAACGCGATCCTGGACGGCGCGGACGCGGTGATGCTGTCCGCCGAGTCCTCGGTCGGCGCGTACCCGATCGAGACCGTCAAGACGATGTCGAAGATCGTCAGGGCGGCCGAGGAGGAACTGCTGTCCAAGGGCCTCCAGCCGCTGGTGCCGGGCAAGAAGCCGCGTACCCAGGGCGGCTCGATGGCCCGCGCGGCCTGCGAGATCGCGGACTTCCTCGGCGGTACGGCGCTGATCGCCTTCACCAAGTCCGGCGACACCGCCCGCCGGCTCTCCCGCTACCGCGCGGCCCAGCCGATCCTGGCCTTCACGACGGACGAGGGCACCCGCAACCAGCTCGCGCTGAGCTGGGGCGTCGAGTCCTTCCTGGTCCCGTTCGTGACCACCACGGACGCCATGGTCGACCTCGTCGACGCCGAGCTGCTGAAGCTCCAGCGCTACAACGCGGGCGACACCATGGTCATCACCGCCGGCTCGCCCCCCGGCGTCCCCGGCACCACGAACATGGTCCGGGTCCACCACCTGGGCGGCGGCGACCACGACTGACCCGCGTGGCCGTGTCGCCGTAGACGGAGAGAAGCCCCGCAGGGCGGGGCTTCTCCCAGGCGGGCCGTCACGCGAGCCCCGTGTCAGCGGTGCCGCAGCAGCTCGACGGCCTCGGCCACGTACTCCGCGCCGAAACGGAAGTGACGGCACAGCGCCACGTGGCGTTCGTACTCCTCCTCGCTGAGAGGGGTGGTACGTGCGGCAAGCAGGCGCAGGAGCAGCCGGTAGCCGAGCTCGGCATCCACCCGGGTGACGACTTCCTCCAGCGCCGCCGCCGGTCCGTCACCGGTCACGGCGGCCGACTCCCGTACCTGCCGCAGCACCGCGTCCTGATGCTCCTCGTCGACGGGTGGTGTGGTGGGCCGGTAGTCGGGAGCCACCTCGGCGAGGCGTGCGCGGCATTCATCGGCGATCGTCTTGAGCCAGTCCCGGGCGCCGGTGCCGATGCGGCCCGGGTCGTGGGCCCGGCCGGTGGCCTCGCGCCACAAGGTCGCAAGCGTGTCGTCGGACAGCGGCGAATCCAACAGGCGCAGGACGTCCACCAGCACGAGCGCCGCCGCGGACCCGGGTGTGTGGGCCTCTTCGTCGGCCGCGACGGCGACACGCAGCCGGTCGCACGCGGTGGGCTCCGGCCACTCCCAGGAGAACCACGAGGCGAGGCCGGACAGGCCGAAGTCGCCCTCGCCGTCCCGCCGCGCCGGGTCGATGGGCGGCCATGCCACGCTCAGCCCGTCGTAGACCAGGGGCCCGGGGTAGCCGAACCGTCTGCCGAGGGCCGTCAGGCGGTCGTACCGCTCCTTCGTCACAAGGACGCGACGGGTCTTGAGAACGCGGATCAGGAGGCGAAGGGCGAGGTCCTCGCCGGCGTGGTCGACAATCACCGTCAGGGCCGCCGGCAAGGCGGCGGCGCTCGCCGGGTCCGCCGCCGACGCCCTCACCTCCGCGATGACGTCGGCCCGTGAGGTCGTCTCGCGTTCGGGTGCCGGGGCTCCGGTCCCCGGCGGTGCGGGGTAGCGCGTGGCGAGCCGGCTCAGCTGGTCGCGGACATCCGCCCCGGTAGCGGCCGGGAAACGGCCGTCGCCGGTGACGGCCTGCCAGAGGGTGCCCAGGGTGTCGTCGGACAGTCCTGCCCGCAGCAGACGGTCCAGGTCCCGGCCCAGTTCCACCGCGCCCTCGCCGTCGCCGTCGGCCGCCACGCTTGCCGCCAGCCGGAACATGTCGTTCTGGTCGATTGGTTCGGTGGAGGCCGCGATCCCACCCGCGAGGGCGCTCAGGCCGAAGTCACCCTCGAACAGTTGTCGGTACTCCTCGTGCTGCCGCGCCATGGTCGGTGTCGGCTCCTTGGTCTGCCGGATGGGATGACAAGGTGGGCCCGGCCGTCGAGAGGACAGCCGGGCCCACCACGGGTGTATCAGGGGTACCCCCAGCACGGGATGTACCGTCAGAAGGAAAGCACGCGGACTACTTGGGCATGGGATACGCGGTGTAGACGATGTAGCCCAAGTGCCCCTGCTTGCCGGGCAGCCTCTTCAGGACCACGCGGACCTGGTTGCCCGCCGCCTCCGCGGGGCCGGATGCCTTGTACACCGTTCCGAGGGAAGAGTACATATCCCATTTTCCGGTGATCTCAAACTCCGCCTTGTTGCGCCACTGTCCCCGCTTGTTGAGGAAATTGTCCAACGCGTCGAAGCTGGCGGTCCGCTTCTTGCCCCGGGGGAAGAAGTAGTCCGCGAGGACGCGTTCGACGGCCTGCTGCGCGATGTCCTGGCTGGTCCACACCGTGCTGATCGGGGCCAGGCCCTTCCGCTCGTTCTCCTTGGCGAAGTCGACGGCCTGCTGTGGCGTCGGGTTCACGTGACGGCTGAGGGTGTGGGCTCCGCTGTCCGGGTAGGCCAGTTCGTCGGCGAGGTTCGCGCAGTTGTGTACCAGCAGGTCGCTCGGCCGCGGTCCTTCGGCGCGCACGTAGAAGGTGTGCAGGCCGTCGACCGTGATGTCGTACACCCGGGAGTCCTTGACAGCCGCACGGGTACGCAGTGCCCCGACGGCGCGCAGTGACCCGTCCGGCGAACGCAGCCGGTCTCCGGCGCGGAGATCCGACACGAGTATCCAGCCGCGACCGGCGACGTGGACGCGATGGCCGGCGGTGCTGGTGAGCCGCTGCCCGTCCACGAGGCGGATGTCCACCAGGAGGTCGGTGTCATGCGCGTAGGTGGAAGTGACCGTCTGCGGGCCCCGTCGGCCGCTGTCCGGATCCTCGGCCAGAACGCGGTCACCCCGGCGAACCGCGCTGATCGCCCGGTGGCTGCCGTCGGCCATCAGCACCTGGGTCGCCCCCGGGAAGCTGTTGACCCGGCAGGACGTGACCATGTCCTCGTAGAGGTTGACGGTGTTCTCGATACGGGCGAGGGTCGCCGGGTCCAGATCCAGCTTCCGCAGCGCGTTGAAGGCGTCGACGACGCTTACTCCCGTGTTGAGCGCGGCGTCCAGGGCGCGGATGCCCTCGGCGATCGTGCCGAAGACCTTGCCCGGGATGAAGTTGCTCCCCGCCCAGAGACAGCCGCTGGTGCTGCCGTGCCAGCAGTCCACGAAGTCCTGGAGCAGAACGGCCTTGAGGATCTTGTAGGTGAGGGTCTGCTCTATCAGGTCCCACTTGCTGAAGTAGTGGGTGACGTCCTTCTTCCGGTCCTTGAAGTGCTCGGTGCGCAGGAGCAGCGAGTCGGACGACGGGCATCCGGCCTCAGTGGCCGGAACGTCGGGGTTGAGGCACAGGAAGAAGTCGACGTCGGCGTTGAAGGTGACCTCAAAGGTGACGGTGCAGCCCTCAAGGCCGATCTCGATGACGCAGTCGTTCTTCTGCTTCGTGTCGGTGATCTCGACGGAGTCCTCATCGACGACGTACCACGTGCCGCCGATACCGGTGCCCGCGCCCGTCGACACCTGCTGGTTGGCCTGCGCCCGTTCGGCGCGGTCGGCGGCTGCCTGGGCCTCATCGGCGTACTTCTGGGCGTCCTTGGCCGCCTGCTCCGCCTCGGTGGCCGCGACGTCGGCACGGTCGGCCGCCGCTCTGGCGTCCTTGGCAGCCTGCTCGGCGCGGGCCGCGGCCTGCCGGGCGCCCTCGGCGTCGAGGGCGGCCTGGTCGGCGGATTCACGGGCGGAGCGGGCATGGCCTTCGGCGCGCCCGGCCGCCTTGTCGGCCGCCGCGGCGTCCTCGGCCGCCTGCCGGTCGTACTCGACGGTCCGGGCCAGTGAAGCGACGGCCTTCGACGCGGCCAGGGCGGCGTCGGCGGCGTAGCCGAGGGCTTCCTTGGCGTAGCCGCGGGCGTCCGCCGCGTATCCGGCCGCGTTGGCGGCGTGCTGGTAGGCCAGCTTCGCGTCGCCGGTGGCCGCGTCCGCGAGGGCCTTCGCGACGGCCGCTTCCTCCTTCGCGTTCGCGGCATGGGCCGCGGCGACGGCCTGCTGCTGTTCGGCGATCGTCTTCGACGCCTGTCCGGTGAGGACGACCAGGCTCGCGGTGGCGTCGGTGGCGACGTACGGGGAGCCGAGCTGGATCGCGTCGTTCGCGGGCTTCACGACCTGGGCCGCGGCCGCACTGGCGTCGGCCGCCGCCTGGGCGGTGACGTAGGCGAAGCCGGTGGCCTTCGCCGCCGCCGCCCGGGCCGCCGCCGCTTCCTTGTTCGCCACGTCGGCGTGCGCCTTGGCGATCCCCGCCTGGCGTTCGGCCTCGTCCGCGAGGGCGACCGCCGTCCGGGCCTCGCCGGCGGCGTGATCGCTCGCCGCGATGGCGTCGGCGGCCGCGCTGGTGGCGACCCGCACGGCGGCGTCGGCCTTCAGCTTCGCCGCCTGGGCGCCGTCCGAGGCCGCACGGGCCCGCTTCGCGGCCGCTTCGGCGCGCGTCGCCGCGGCGTCCGCCTCCGCGGCCGCCTGGGTGGCCGCGTCCGCCTCGCCTCGTGCGGCGATCGCGGCGGCCTCGGCCGCGTCGGCGTACGCCGCCGCCTGATCGGCGGCCGTGCGGGCGTCCTGGGCGTCGGCCGACGCCTCGTGGGCCTGCGCGTACGCCTCCTTCGCGTCGGCCTTGGCACGGGCGGCGTCGGCCTTCTGCTCGGCGTCCCACGCGTCGTCCCGCTTGTCCTTGGCCGCGTCCTTGGCCTTGACCGCGGCGTTCCTCTTCCCGACCGCCGTGGCCTCGGACGCCTCCGCCGCCCGCTTCGCCTCCTCGGCCTTGGTGGCCTCCGACTCGGCGTTCTTCTTGTGCTGCGCGGCCTCACCCTGCTTGGCCGCGGCGGTCTCCATCTCCTTCTTCGCGTTGGCCTCCTCGGCCTCGGCGGTGAGCCGCTTGGCGTGCGCGTCCGCGGCGGCGGCCTTCGCGTCGCCTTCGGCCGTCAGGGCCTCGACGAGCTTCGCCTCGGCGGTCTCCTTGTCCTTCTTCGCGTTGTCCCGGTGCAGCTTGGCCCCGTCGGCGGCGGCCTTCGCCTGCAACTCGGCCGCGGCAGCGGCCTCCTTGCGGAACTCCGCCTTGGACTGGGCGGCCTGGGCGAGCGCACGCTGCGCGATCGTGTCGCTGTCCGCGGCCGCGGCGCGGGTGGCGGCCTCGGCGGTCTCGCCCGCCTTCACCATCGCGTCGAGTGCCGCGGCGGCACCCTTGGTGACCTGCGCCTTCTGCAGCCCGACCAGCAGCCCTCGCCCGCGCGGCGCGCCGTTTTTGTCGGCGATGGCGTAGGCGGCCTGGACCGCGGTGTCGGCGGTGGTCGCGGCGGCCTTGGCCGTGGCGGCCTGCTGCCGGAGCGCGGCCAGCTGCTGCGCCGCGGTCGTCCGTACGGTGGCGACATTCGCCGTCACCTGGGCGAGGGTGGCGGCCGTCTGGACCGGGCCGGTGTGGCCGGACGGCTTGATCACCATCTGCTGCGGGCCGGCGCCGTTGCACGTGGCGAGCAGCGCGTCCTTGCCCGGGTCGTACGTCGCGAAGTTGAGGCACTTGCCGGAGCTGACCCCCTTCAGCGGGGTCGTGGCGCGCGGGGTGTAGGCCCAGGTCTGCGCCGCGCTGCTGTTGCACGTGTAGACCTGGATCTTCGTGCCGTCCGTCTTGCCGTTCCCGGCGACGTCGAGGCACTTGGAAGAGTTGACGTTGCGCAGGTGCAGGCCGGTGTCGTCACCCTCGAGGATCCACCCCTGGGCCGCGCTGCCGTTGCACGTGTACACCTGGACCGGGGTGCCGTTGGCCGTCGCGGCGCTCTGCACGTCCAGGCACTTGCCCGCGGCGGCCTTCAGCTCGATGACGGTCGGCGCGTCGCCGATCCAGCCGATGCCGCCCGAGGTCCAGTAGTCCTGCCAGCGGGCGAGATGGTCCGCCTGCCACGAGAAGCCCAGCATCTGGGCGAGGGCGCCGGCACCGGCGGCGAGGGCCTTGGTGGCGTCCTTGCTCGCGGTCACGACCGTGTTGCGCTGGGCCGCCTGGGAGGCGATCTCCTGCTGCCACTCGGCGGCGGCCGTGTCGGCGACCGGCCCGAGCACCTTGCTCGGATCGATCGGGTCACGCCACGCGCAGGTCGAGAAACGGGACTTCATGTCCTCGACCGCGATGCGGAACTCCGCGGTGTCCGGCGCGGGAGCGGTACGGGGGAAGCCGCCGGAAGCGAGGAACACACGGGCGTTGTCCGCGCCCATGGGCTCGAAGGGGTCGCTCTTCAGGTACTGGAAGGCGTCCCGTTCGGCGAGGTCCCGGTTCCAGTCGGGGCTGGACGGATCGGGGGCCTTCCCGTACAGCGGGGTGCCGAGGTCGACGACCGCCTTGCGGGCCGGAGCGTCGGCCTTCGGCGTCGAGTCCTCGTAGAAGTCGCTCTCGTCCTTCCAGAACCGGTCCGAGATCCACTGGGACAGTCCGGTCTGAGCGGGGAAGGACTGACCTCCGTTCGCACCCGGAGGCCATTGGAAGGCCGCCTGGGTGAGGCCGGCCGGAGACGTCAGGCCGACCAGCGGCTTCTTCCAGCCGTCCTGAAGCGCTTCGAGCGCCGCGCCCTCCTTGGAGGCGGTCGCCCGGTCACTCTCGTACGCCTGGGAGAGCGGTGTGCTCTCCCAGTTCTGCCGGTTCGCCAACTCATGGAGCTTGTCGGCCGGTTGATTGAGTCCGTCCTGGGCGGTGGCGGCCATGGCGGGCCCGCCCAGCCGCAGCACGTCCGCCATCAGGCACTGGTCCTGCCGCAGCAGTTCGGCGGGTGTCTCCTCGTACCAGTCGTAACTGTCCGAGGCCGGCTCCGCGTTCAGCGCGAGAACCTCGGGCCGGACGGCGAGGCCGCCGACGACGGCCAGCACCGACGCGGCGGTGAGAAGTGGGGTGAGGATCCTGGACGCACCGGATCTCGGGGTGAACAACCCTGGTCTGTCGCGCAAGAGGGTGTCTCTTTCTCCGTTCGAAGGGAGCGAGCCGGGAGACGCCCCGAGAGACGCGACGAACGGGTGCCGGGTGTACGGGCGGGCACGGCACGCGCCCGCGCGGCATGGGCGCGGGACACGTATCGGCCTGCCGGTACGACGGCATGACGAAAGACCCCCCGTGTCGGGCGGCAACGTTCCCCCGGCCGCCTGAACAACGTGCGCGCGCGAACCGACGAGCAAGATCCGCCGCGCGGCATCACCTTATGGGCGGCACGCCCGCCCACGACACCGATATTCGGGCAACCGGAGGGTTCTGAGGAACCCGCCCGGCGGACGCGTTCCCCACGCATACGGCCCGCACACCCCTGTCGGGCGGTGCGGGCCGTGAAGGTCCGGCCGTCCCCGGCAAGGGGACGGGTGGGGCCTGCTGCTAGCTCTTGCCGGGCTCCAGGTAGTTCTCGAGGCCCGGGATGGTGAGCGTGCCGCCGAACTGGCCGGCCTGGGTCACCTTGACGTTGGTGAAGAAGGCCCAGGGGACGTTGAGCGGCGGCGGGGTCTCCGGGCTGAAGGTGACCGGGATGAGGCCGAAGAGATTGCCCTTCAGCTCCTCCGTGTACATCGTCACCTCACCATTGCGGATCGTGGACGTGGAGCCGGGACGCGACTTCACATGGCCCGTCGTGCCGGCGGGGCCCACGGTCAGCTGGTGCAGGTCCTTGATGTCGATGGAGCTCGCGGTGAACTTCAGGACCTTCTTGATCTTCCCGCTGCCGGTCTTCACCTCGACGATGCCCTTGTAGTCCAGGCCGGTGAGGTTGAGCAGTGTCGACTGCAGGATCCACGGGTCGTCCGGGAGCAGCGCCAGGCCGGGCTCCAGGTCGGCCGCCGCCAGCGCCTCCGGGTCGGGCTCGGGGCACGGGAAGCGGGGCTTGGCGCCGTCCGGGATGTCCGTGTCGGCCGTGGTGTCCAGGCCCTTGGCGGAGTCGGGCAGTTCCTCGGTGGTGGCACCGACCTGGCCGGCCGCGTCCTTGATGGCGTTCTTGGCCTCGTCGGTCGCCGCGTCCTTGGCCGCGTCCTTGGCCGCGTCCGTGGCCGCCTCGCCGGTCGTCGCCTTGTCCGCCGTACCGCCGTCCGTCCCGGCCGCGGGCTTGTCCGCCGTCGCCTTGTCCGGCGTCGGGTCCGTCGCCTTGCCGGCGGCCGGGTCCGGGGCGGTCGTGGCACCCGGGCTCGGCGTGGCGGAGGGCGCGGCGGTCTTGTCCGGGACGCCGAACAGGTCCTTGAGCGCGTCGCCGACACCCAGCGGGTCGAGCGGGTTGACCGACTTGGCCGGCGTCGGGGTGGATGTCGGGCCGGGTGTCGCCGGAGTGGTGGCTCGCTGACCGGCGGGCGCCGTGGTGCCCGTCGTCGCGCCCGGCGCGGGCTCGCCGCTCGCGGTGGCCGTCGGGGACGGCGCGGTGGTCGCGGGCGTCCCCGGCGTGGCGGTCGCCGAGGCCGTCGGCTCCGGGCTCTTCGTCGCGTCGGGCGTGGCCGTCGGCTCGGTCGTCGGCTCGTCCGAGCGGGTCACGCACGGGCCGGGGGCGAAGGGGATCTCCTGCTTGTCGTCGGCGAGGGCGAGCCGGGGCGCCAGGCCCATGCCCACGAGGACGGCGGTCGGCATGGCCGCGAGGGCCATCGCCTTGCCCGCGGGCACGTGGATCTTGCTCAGGAAGGATCTGCGGGGGGCCGCGTGCCGTGGCCCTCTCGTCGCGCCGTCCGACGTCTCGTCCGACTGTGTCTCGTCACCCCGCACTGTGGTTCCTCCCACCGCTGGCTTCGGTCGTCGTCTCGGCCACCGGCGCCTTCGCGTCCTGCGCGGGCCGCGCGTCCTGCTGGGGAATCAGGAGCTGCGCCGTACCGGTCGTACCGTCGTGCTTGTGCTCATCCGGGGCGGCCTTGGCCAGCACCGGTCCCGTGCTCGGCCCTCCGTCCGTCCCGCCCGCGGCCTCGGTGACGGCTCCGGTGACGGCTTCGGCCTCGTCCGCCGCGTCCTCGTCCACCGGGTCGGCCGGCGCCCACGACACGGACATGCCGCCGCCGACGAGGGCGAGCAGGAAACCGACGACCAGTCCGCCGAAGTTCGACACGGGCAGCGAGATGAGCCCGAGCACGATCGCCGCGATGCCCGCGAAGACCCGGACGACGGGCTGGAACCACATCGTCAGACCGAGAGTGATGAGGAGGACCCCGATGATCAGCGCGCCGGCGCCGGCGGTCGTGGCCATGGCGAGGGTGATATTGCCCAACCGCACGTCCCCGTACGGGAGATAGGCGATCGGCACGCCGCCGAGGAGGGTGAAGAGGCCCGCCCAGAAGGGCCGGGTCTGCCGCCACGCACGGAACCGGTTCTCCTTGGGGACTCCGGTGGAAACAGTGGTCTCGGCGCTCATGGAAACAACTCCCTGAAAGGGGTGGTACTGAGAAGAAGAGGCGAGGCGAGGGCGCACCCGGCCGGGAGCGGGTGAGGGGGCCGCTGACGACGGCCCCCCACCCCGACGAGTCAGTCCGTCACGGACGTCCGCGTCAGAAGCACTCCTGCTTGCCGACCTTCAGCGAGAGGTCGAGGTCGGGCAGCCGGAAGGTGCCGGCGGTGGTCGCCCACGCCGTCTGCTTCACGCCGGTGAGCTTCGCGTGCTCGGCGCGCTGGCCGAACCCGTTCGGGTTGTACGTGGTGCCCGGCTGGGCGCCGAAGCCGCTCTTCTTGCCCAGGTCACCCGCGGCGACGCCGATGTCGATGTTGGTGAACTCGGCGTCGGCCTTCAGCGAGGAGACATCCAGGTAGAGGTTCTTCGCGTAGACCTGCTTGTCCTTCTTACCGGCGCCCTCGGTGCCGGCAGTCAGCTGGAGCGTGATGTCGGGGAGCCCGAAGACACCCGGCGTCACGACCGACTGGCACATGTTGGTGATCCAGGCCTCGGAGAAGCCGGACACGGCGACCGGGGCCTTGAAGGGCTTGCCCTCCAGGGTGTTGCCCTCGGCGACGCTGCCGTACTGGACGAAGTTGTCGCCCTCCAGGCTGGCGGCCTTCACCTTGAACTCCTGGCCGGAGATCGCGAAGGACGCGGCGAGCGCGCCCTGGGCCAGGCCGACACCGATCGCGGCCGTCGCGGCCAGGCTCGGCACCATGACAACGGCGAACCGCTTCCATCTCGTCCCGCCACGAACCTGGGACTTCATAGAGAATCCTCCTTCTCGGACGTACATCTCCAGAAGGGGCCACGGCCCGTCCTGGGATGGGAGAAGTGCTACGTCCTCGGGAAGGGGAACACCGAAACTCAGGCGGCACGACGCGCGTCCTCATCACCGGCGATCACCCCCGAGCGACAACCACTGGCCACGCGGTGCGCGCGGCCGGATCGGACAGGTCCTGCCGGTCTGAGCAGGAACCCCCCTGTCCACGACCGGCGGCAGTGCCGCCGGCCCGCCCGGTGGGGACCCTTCGCCGCGCCGTTTCGGCGGGTGAGCCGGACTGGTGCGGTGTCGGACCGAGCGTGGCCGATCGTGGTCCATTCCGGTCGCCCGCACAAGAGGGTTCATTACTCGCTGGTAACGACTTGATGACCGAGCGGCGATGGACCGCCACCGGGAAGGTGCGGAAAGTTCCGCCGCGTGACGGACGAAAGAGGGATGGAGGCAGGCGAACCCGGACAGAAACCGGGCATCGACTTACTGCAAGTAACAGCGACCGCGATTACCAAGTTTTGGTAAAGCGCGGTCGCCGGATGTCGCCGTGTCGCCAAATCGTCCCTCGACGGGACGGGTACGCGAGGCTTCGAAGCCTCAGAACAGGGCGCTCGCCAGCGCCTGCCGCGCCGCCGTCACCCGCGGGTCCTCGGAGCCGATGACCTCGAAGAGCTTGAGCAGGCGTACGCGGACCGCGTCGCGGTCCTCGCCCGCCGTACGGCGCACGGTGTCGACGAGTCGCCCGAAGGCGTCCTGGACGTGACCGCCCGCCAGATCGAGGTCCGCGGCGGCGATCTGCGCCTCGACGTCGGTCGGGTTGTCGGCCGCGTTCTTGCGCACCTCACCCGGGTTCATCTCCTGGACCCGCGCGAGCAGTTCGGCCTGCGCGAGACCGAGCTTGGCCTCCGGGTGACCGGGGTCGTCGGCGAGCACGTTCCGGTACGCCTGGACCGCGCCGGACAGGTCGCCCGCGTCGAGCGCGGACACGGCCGCGTCGAGCAGCGCGTCGTACGGGCCGGCCGGCACGGCGGCGCTCTCGGCACCGGCGGCGGCGTCCGCGTCGACCTGGAGGCCGGTGAGACCGAAGCGCTCCTCGGCGACCTGGACCAGCTGGTCGAGGGTCTGCCGGATCTGGGCCTCCGGCGCCGCGCCCTGGAAGAGCGGCAGGGCCTGGCCGGCGACGACCGCGAAAACGGCCGGAATTCCCTGGATGCCGAACTGCTGCATCAGCATCTGGTTGGCGTCGACGTCGACCTTGGCCAGCAGGAAGCGGCCGTTGTACTCGACGGCGAGACGCTCCAGCAGGGGACCGAGCTGCTTGCAGGGCTCGCACCACTCGGCCCAGAAGTCGATGACGACCGGGACCTCGGCCGACTGCTGGATGACGTCGCGCTCGAAGCCGGCCTCGTCGACGTCGATCACCAGGGCGGACGGGGTCACGGCCGGCGTCCCGCCGTGCCGCGCCGCCTCGGCGCGCGTCTGCTCCGCCTTGGTCTTGGCCTCACCGGCCGCCTTCACCGCGGCGAGGTCGACGACGCCGCTCATGGACATGTTTCGGGGCTGCATGGTCCCATCCTCCCCCCTCCGCGCGCGTGAGCGGTAAGCGTTGGCCGAACCGGGCCGTCCGGGGCGGGAGGGCGCGGTCTCGCTTCGTTCGTACGTGTCGTACGCATCGTGCGTACGTGGAGCGTGTGTGCGCCGGGTCCCCACCCGGCGCGGTGGTTGTCGCGAGGGGCGGCCGGGTCGACCGGAGCCTTCCGCTACGCGTCGTAGCGTATTCGCCCGACCGGGGCCACAGGGCCGCGAGGGACGTGAACTGCCTCACATCTCCGCCCCCTGGCGCAATACCTACTGACGGGTATGGTCGTCGACCATGTCCCCTATGTGTCACTCCTCCAGCCCCCGCGGCCGTGCCGGACGCCCGCGCTCCGCCGAGGCCGGCGAGGCGATCCTGGAGGCGACCCGCGCGGCCCTGGTGGAGCTGGGCTGGTCGAAACTGTCCATGGGCGACGTCGCGACCCGCGCGGGGGTGGCCAAGACCACCCTCTACCGGCGCTGGGCCAACAAGAACGAACTCGTCGTCGACGCCGTCGCCGTCCTCTTCGACGAACTCGAACTCCCCGACCTCGGCTCGCTCCAGGCCGACATCGAGCACGTCGTCGTCCAGTTCGCGGCGCTCCTCGAACGCCCCGAGACCAAGACCGCGCTCATGGCCGTCGTCGCCGAATCCACCCGCGACGAACCCCTGCGGGAACGCATCCGCACCTCGATCGTCGAACGCCAGAAACGCCTCGTCCTCGCCGGACGCGAGCGCGCGCAGGCGCGCGGGGAACTGCCCGCGGGGCGCGACGAGGAGGCGGTGGCCGTCACGGACGACCTGATCTTCGACGTGGTGGCGGGGGCGGTGGTGCACCGGTCGCTGGTGAGCGCGGAGCCGGTGGACGACGCGTGGGCGACGCGGCTGTCGGCGTTGCTGCTGGGAGGGCTGGGGGCGGTGGCCGAGGCGGGGTGAGGTGGTGGGGGCGGGGAGGGAATGACGAGGGTGGGGCACCTTCGGCGCCCCACCCTCGTCATTCGGTGATCAGAAGCCGGCCGGCTCCGTGTACGTGCCCCACTCGTCGCGCAGGACATCGCAGATCTCGCCGAGGGTGGCCTCCGCGCGGATCGCGTCGAGCATCGGGGCGATCATGTTGGAGCCGTCCCGGGCCGCCGTCAGCATCGCGTCCAGGGCCGTGCGGACCGCGGTGTCGTCTCGGCGGCCCTTGCGGTCGCCGAGGACGCGTACCTGCTCCCACTCGACCTCGTGGCTGACCCGCAGGATCTCCAGGTCGCCGGTGACCGAGCCGTGGTGGGCGTTGACGCCGACGACGCGCTTGTCGCCCTTCTCCAGGGACTGCTGGTAGCGGAAGGCGGACTCGGCGATCTCGCCGGTGAACCAGCCGTCCTCGATGCCGCGCAGGATGCCGGAGGTGATCGGGCCGATCGGGTGCTTGCCGTCCGGGTGGGCGCGCAGGCCGCGTTCCTTGATCTGGTCGAAGATCTTCTCGGCGTCGGCCTCGATGCGGTCGGTGAGCTGCTCGATGTACCAGGAGCCGCCCAGCGGGTCGGCCACGTTGGCCACGCCGGTCTCCTCCATCAGCACCTGCTGGGTGCGCAGGGCGATCTCGGCGGCCTGCTCGCTGGGGAGCGCGAGGGTCTCGTCGAGGGCGTTGGTGTGGAGCGAGTTGGTGCCGCCGAGGACGGCCGCGAGGGCTTCGACGGCGGTGCGGACGACGTTGTTGTACGGCTGCTGCGCGGTGAGCGAGACGCCGGCGGTCTGGGTGTGGAAGCGCAGCCACTGCGCCTTGTCCGTCTTCGCGCCGTACACCTCCTTCATCCAGCGGGCCCAGATCCGGCGGGCGGCGCGGAACTTGGCGATCTCCTCGAAGAAGTCGAGGTGCGCGTCGAAGAAGAAGGAGAGGCCGGGCGCGAAGACGTCGACGTCGAGGCCGCGGGACAGGCCCAGCTCCACGTAGCCGAAGCCGTCGGCGAGGGTGTACGCGAGCTCCTGTGCGGCCGTCGCGCCGGCCTCGCGGATGTGGTAGCCGGAGACCGAGAGCGGCTTGTACGCGGGGATGTGCGCCGCGCAGTGCTCCATCAGGTCGCCGATCAGGCGCAGGTGCGGCTCGGGTTCGAAGAGCCACTCCTTCTGCGCGATGTACTCCTTGAAGATGTCGGTCTGGAGCGTGCCGTTGAGGATGCCGGGGTCGACGCCCTGGCGCTCGGCGGCGACCAGGTACATGCAGAAGACGGGGACGGCCGGGCCGGAGATCGTCATCGAGGTGGTGACGTCGCCGAGCGGGATGTCCTTGAACAGGACCTCCATGTCGGCGGCGGAGTCGATGGCGACACCGCAGTGGCCGACCTCGCCGAGCGAGCGCGGGTCGTCGGAGTCGCGGCCCATGAGGGTCGGCATGTCGAAGGCGACCGAGAGCCCGCCGCCGCCGGCGGCGAGGATCATCTTGTAGCGCTCGTTCGTCTGCTCGGCGTTGCCGAAGCCGGCGAACTGGCGGATGGTCCAGGTGCGGCCGCGGTAGCCGGTCGGGTACAGACCCCGGGTGAAGGGGTACTCGCCCGGCCAGCCGATGCGCTCGAACCCGTCGTAGGCGTCGCCGGGCCGCGGCCCGTAGACGGGGTCCACGTCGTCCCCGGAGAGCGTGGTGAAGTCGGCGTCGCGCTTGCGGGCCTTGTCGTAACGGGCCTGCCAGCGACGGCGGCCTTCCTCGATCGCGTGAGCGTCCATACCTCCGAATTTACTAGGACGTCCTAGTAAAAGTCGATGGCCGACCCCGCGCCGGAGCGGCGCGGGGCTGGATTCGTGCTCGCGGTGCGGTGGTGCCTACGCGTTGGCGGGAGCGGGTCGCGCGCCGTTGACCAGCGGGAGCGTGTCGCGGACGACCTTGCGCTCGACGAAGAAGGCGGCCGTGGGGATGGTGCCCGAGAGCAGCACCCACAGCAGCCTGCCGAACGGCCACTTCGCCTTGGAGCCCAGGTCGAAGGCGAAGATCAGGTAGATGATGTAGAGGACGCCGTGGGCCTGGGAGACCGCGAAGGTCAGGTCCTCGCCGACGCCGAAGCCGTACTTGGCGACCATGCACCCGCACAGGATGAGGAGCATGACCGCGGTCACGTACGCCATGACGCGGTAGCGGGTCAGCACGCTGGATTTCATGGCTTCGAGCGTAACGGCCGGGTGGGGCGATCTTCGCGCGGCCCCCCGTGGCACGGCGTCGGTCTCAGGACTCCTCGAAGTCCCCGGCCGCGACCCGCAGCGGGCGCAGGGTGGCGAAGATCTCGGCGCACTCCTCGGCGTCGTACGCGCCGAGCCCGAAGTCCATGTCCATGAGGTCCCGGGTCGCGGCTTCGACGACCTCGCGGCCCTTGGCGGTGATGGAGGCGAGGGTGCCGCGGCCGTCGTTGGGGTTGGGGCGCTTGTCGACCAGGCCGGAGCGCGCCAGGCGGTCCACCGTGTTCGTCACGGAGGTCGGGTGGACCATGAGCCGCTCGCCGATCTTGGACATCGGCAGTTCGCCCGCCTTGGAGAAGGTGAGCAGCACCAGCGCCTCGTAGCGGGCGAAGGTCAGTCCGTACGGTTTGACCACCGCGTCGACCTCGGCGAGCAGGATCTGCTGGGCGCGCATGATCGAGGTGATCGCGGCCATCGCGGGGACCGGGCCCCAGCGCTTCTGCCAGAGTTCGTCGGCGCGGGCGATGGGGTCGAACGAGAGACTGAGCGGCTTCGGCACCCGTCGACCTTATCCACTGGCCGCGGCGCGCTCGGCCGCATCTCGCCTTTCGGTCGCCTGTACGCCGGCCGTACCTCCGCCCGAGGCGCGCGGGGCCGTCGCCCGGACCTCCAGGGCGAGCGCCGCCACGCACAGGGTGGCGAGCACGCCGGCGCCCGCGACCACCGTGTGCACGGGGACGAACTCGGCGGCCAGGCCCGCGCCCGCCATGCCCAGGCCCTGGACGGTCATCATCCCCGCCGTCATCAGCGTCATCGCCCGCCCGCGCCGTTCCTCCGGGACGGCGTCGACGAACCAGGCGTCGAGCCCGAGGGTGTACGCGCCGGCCGCGCCCGCCAGGAAGAGGGCGACGGCCGCGAGGGCGAGGCCGGGGCGCAGCGCGTAGAGCAGGAAGGGCAGGAAGCCGGCCAGCAGGAGCGGGAGCACGGCGCGGGAGCGGGTGGCGGCGGAGAGCGCGGAGCCGGCGAGGAGTTCGCCGAGGACGGTGCCGACGGGCATCGCGCACATCAGCAGGCCGAGGGCGGCGCTGGAGGCGCCGATCCGGTCGGCGTACGGGGCGGCGAGCGCCTCGGGGACGACCGCGAACAGCGGCGGCACCCAGAACAGCAGCATCAGGGCCCGGATCCGGCGGTCGCGCAGCACGCCCCAGGTCGCGCCGATGCCGTCGCGGCTTCCCGCCGCGGACGCGCGGGCCGGGCGGCGGGCGGTGCCGCAGCGCAGCAGCAGGGCGGAGACGAGGAAGGTGGCGGCGGTGACGGCCATGGCGCCGCGCGGGGTGACCACGGTGAGCAGCAGGCCGCCCGCGCCGAAGCCGGCGAGCAGGGCGCTCTGCGACAGGATCCGCAGCAGCGAGCGGCCGAGGACGAACAGCTCGCCCTCGCCGAGGATGTCCGCGAGGGTCGCGATCCGGGTCCCCTGGAAGACGGGCGCCACGGCGGCGACCGCGCAGCGCAGGACGAGCAGCCCGGCGACCGGGGTCGTCGGCAGCACCATCAGGGCGACGCAGCCCGCGCAGACGAGATCGCACACCACCAGCACCCGGCGCGGCGGATACCGGTCGGCGAATCCGGCGAGCAGGGTGCCGCCGAGCAGGTACGGCAGGAAGCCGAGCGCGAAGGTGAGCGAGGACAGCAGGGGCGACCGGGTCAGGTCGTAGACGAGCACGGTGAGCGCGAGTTCGCTGACGACGACGCCGAGGAGCGAGAAGAGGTGGGCGGCGAAGACGAAACGGAACTCGCGTACGGCGAAGACGGCCCGGTAGCCGGGAGTCGCGGCGAGGGTGGTGGACATGCCCCGCAGCGTGCGGGACGCGGCGGCGGGCGGCCTAGACTTTCGGCTCCAGCCGAATGTTGCCGAGGACGGTCGGAGGTCGGGCCCCGTGTCGTACCACCTGCGCTTCAACGAGGCCGACCCGCTGCGCATCCGCTTCGCGCTGTCCCCGCTCTGGGAGACACAGGGCGCGGTACGGGTGCTGGCCCGGCCGCACCAGCAGGGCTACCACCTGCCGTGGCTGCGCCGGATCGCGGACCGGGCGCGCGGCCTCGACCTGGCCCCGCTCCATCTGCTGATGCCGGACCGCGGGCACAACTCGGACTGCCTCTACCCGCCGCCGCCCGGGCCCGCGGTCACGTTCGAGGAGGAGATCGCGGCCGTGCGGGACACGCCTCCGCACCTCGTCGCGGACGACCTCGCGCGGACCCTCGCCGGGACGCCGGGCGCCGCGGACACGCCCCACGGGCGGCGGATGCTGGCGGATCCGGCCGGGGCGGTGCACTGGCTGGCGGATCTGATCGAGGCGGCGTGGGAGGCGCTGGTCGCGCCCGAGTGGCCGCGGCTGCGGGCCCTGCTGGAGGCCGATGTCGCGTACCACTCGCGGCGGCTCGCCGAGGGCGGTCTGGAGCGGCTGCTCGCCGAGCTGCATCCGGCGTTCGCGTGGACGGAGGAGACGGCCACGCTGACCGTCGCCTACCGCGGCGAGCACGTCCGGGCCCTGGAGGGGCAGGGCCTGGTCCTGGTGCCGTCGGTGTTCGTCTGGCCGGAGGTGGTCAGCGGGTACGACCCGCCGTGGCAGCCGACGGTCGTCTATCCGGTACGGGGCATCGGCGGCCTGTGGTCCGAGTCCGGCGAACGCACCCCGGACGCCCTCGCCCGGCTGCTCGGGCGGGCCCGCGCCGAGGTGCTGTGCGCGCTCGACGAGCCCGCCGGGACCTCGGCGCTCGCGCACCGGCTGGCGCTCGCGCCGTCGTCGGTGTCGGCGCATCTGTCGGTGCTGCGCGGGGCCGGGCTGCTGACCTCACGGCGGTACGGGCACCAGGTGCTGTACGAGCGGACGCCGCTGGGCATCGCGCTCGCGGTGTCGCAGCCGGACGATGAATGATCGCTATGTCACGATGAGGCCGCATCGACGCCCCGTACCCGCCGCCCTTCCCGACCCTGGGGGCCGGATGTCCCGCAGCACCGCCGCCGCCCGTCCGACCGGGCTCGCCGCCGCCCGTGTCTCCGGGCTCGCCGCCGCCCGTCGCGCCCGCGCCGCCCGTCCGACCGGTCGCACCGCCACCCGTCGCGCCCCCTTGGCCCGTCTGACCGGCCTCGCCGCCGTCGCCGCCCTGCTGCTCACCGGCTGCGGCGACGGCGGGCCGGGCTCCCCCGTCCGGACGCCCGCCTCGCGCGGCGAGCCCGCGCCGCCGACCGCCGGTACGCCGTTCTGGGTCGACCCGGACAGCGACGCGGCCCGCCAGGTCCGCACGTACGAGACCCAGGGCCGCGCCGAGGACGCCCGCCTGATGCGGCGGATCGCGGACCGGCCGATGGCGGACTGGCCGGCCGGCGACGATCCGGCGCCGGACGTCACCCGGGTGGTCCAGGGCGCGGCGCGGCAGGGGCGGACCGCGGTCTTCGTCGCGTACGACATCCCGCACCGCGACTGCGGCCGCTACTCGGCGGGCGGCGCGCACGACGCGCGGGCCTACCGGGACTGGGTGGACGCCTTCGCCAAGGCCATCGGCGACACCCCCGCGATCGTGGTCCTCGAACCCGACGCGGTGGCGCACCTGGTGGACGGCTGCACCCCGGCCGAGTACGAGGACGAGCGGCTCGGCCTGCTCGGCGAGGCGGTCGACCGGTTCAAGCGGCAGCCGCGGACCCGGGTCTATCTCGACGCCGGCAACCCGGCCTGGATCGACGCCCCGGGCAAGCTGGTGGAGCCGCTGCGCCGGGCCGGGGTCGAACGGGCCGACGGCTTCGCGCTCAACGTGTCGAACTTCCAGACCGACGACGTCGTACGGGGCTTCGGCACCGCCCTGTCCCGGCTGCTCGGCGGCGCCCACTTCACCGTCGACACCAGCCGCAACGGCAACGGCCCGCTGCACGGCGACCGGTCGGAGGAGTGGTGCAACCCGCCGGGCCGGGCCCTCGGCGCGACGCCGACGGACCGGACCGGGGACGCGCTGGTCGACGCGTACCTCTGGATCAAACGGCCCGGCGACTCGGACGGCACCTGCCGGGGCGGCCCGCCCGCCGGGACCTGGTGGCCCGACTACGCGCTGGGGCTCGCCCGCCGCGCCAAGGCCTGACCCGGCGAGGCCTGGGCTCACGACGCCCGGCCCGCCGGCCGCTCACGGCACCTGGACCCACTTCGCCTCGGACGAGATGCCGTCGGCGTCCGTCACGAACAGCATGTACCAGCCGGGCGGCACCAGCGTGCGGTCCTTCGGGATCCGTACCGCGACCGTCCCGGCCGCCTTGTCCTTCGTCAGCTCCAGGGCCACCGAGCGCTGCTCGACGTCCGTGGTGTGGGTGACGGCGCTCGGCCGCATCAGCCGGGCCTGGACGATCCGGTCGACGTCCTTGGCCGCGGCCTGGTAGCTGACGCCGCCGTTCCGGTCGGGCTTGTCCGGCCCGGCGCCGAGCACCGGCCGGTCCCCGCCGGCCCGGTGCAGGGACGGCGGGGTGAAGATCTCGACGCGCTGCTCGAAGGTGCCGAGCTTGGTGTTGTCGGCGTCGCCGTAGAGGGGGTCGGAGCCGAAGGTGGCGACCCGCCCGTCGGGCAGCAGCAGCGCCTCGGAGTGGTAGTCGCGGCCGACGGTCGGCTCGGCGGCCTCGGTGAAGGTGTTGCCGCGCGGGTCGTAGAACTGCGCCTTCAGGATGTCGCTGGCGCCGCGCCCCCGGTAGTCGCGCGAGCCGCCGGTGGTGAAGACGGTGTCGTCGGGCATCAGCACGCTGCCGAGGTAGCGGGTGCCCTGCGGCAGCGCGGGCCCGTCGGAGAAGGACGGGCTGTCCTTGGACAGGTCGATGATCGACGTACGGGCGGTGGAGGCGGCCGACTCGCCGACCCCGCCGCCGCCGAGGACCATCAGCCGCTGGTCCTGCGCGGGCGGCAGCAGGACGGAGGCGGAGGTCTCCAGCTGGTCGGCCTTGGTAAGGCCGGGGAGCTTGGTGAACGTGTTTTTCTTCAGGTCCCACAGGCCGGGCTCGCGGCCCTTGGTGGCGGGCCCGTACCCGGCGTTGGAGCCGGTGTAGAGGAGTTTGCCGCCCTTGGTGAGGAAGAGCGCGGGGTAGGTGGGGAAGTAGCGGAAGGGGCCCTTGGACCACTTCTTGGTGGCGGGGTCGTAGATCTCGTTGTCGCCGGGGACGACGTCGCCGACGTCGTTGAGGCCGGACGCGGCGAGCACCTTGCCGTCGTCGAGGGTGACCAGGGTCGGGTACCAGCGGGCGTTCTTCATGGGCGCGACCGGCACGTACTTCTCGGCCTTCGGGTCGAACTCGTAGGCCGCCCTGATGCCCTGGAAGTCCTGCATCTCGGTGGTGATCTTCTGCGCGAGACCGTAGACGTCGCCGGCGTCGGCGCCCTTCAGCCCCTCCACCTCGTACTGCGCGGCCTCGGTGGTCAGCGCCTGCGGGCCCTCCTTGACGGCCTCGACGAAGACCCGCTGCTCGGCGGCGGTCACCTTGGTCTTCCAGGGCTTCATCTGGCCGCTCTTGAAGTACGAGATCTCGAACTCGCGCTTCGCCTTGGGGACGGTGACGTCGAACCTCGACACGTACTCGACCCCGGACGGGGACCGGAAGACCGTGCCCTTCTTGAGGGTCACGGCCTTGTCCGGGCTCTCGTTCTTCACCCGCATCGCGCCGCCGGCCTTCTTCACCGAGCCGTCCAGGACCTCGTAGCGGGCGGTGCCGCCGGCGACGAGCAGACGGCCGTCGGCAAGCTGGGTGTGGCCGGAGCAGAAGAAGTCCTCGGGGGTGGGGATCTTCTTGAACGTGTTCTTCGCCGGGTCCCACAGGACGGTCTCGAAGGTGCCGGCGTCGAACTTCTTCTGGTTGTTGCCGGAGCCCGCGACGAGCAGCACCTTGCCGGTGTGCAGGAGGGCGGCGTGGATCGCGTTGACGCGGTACTCGCCGGGGACGTCGAGCACGGCCCACGAGCCGTACTTCTTCTGGTAGCCGGGCTGCGCGATCTTGTACGCGTGGTACCTGTCGGTCGCGAAGGACACGGCGGCCGGGGCGTTGAGGGCGGCGAGGACGAGCACGGCACCGCTGCCGAGCAGGGTCTTCTTGAATTGTGGGGACGGCCGGTAGGCCATGGTTCAGTTCCCTCCGGTCGTCGTGGATCCGGTGGCGGCGGCAGCGGCGGTCGTCGGGGACGCGGCGGGTGCGGCCGGGGCGGGGGTGGTGACGAGGGTGACGCCCTCGGGGGTGTCGGCGGGGCCGCGGGTCTCGATCCGGACCCGGGCCCCGAACGGGAGCCTGACCTCGTACGGCAGCCGGACGGCGAGCCGGGTCCGCCGGATCCGGACGGCGGCGCCGCGGACCTTGGCCCGCATCCCGTCCCCGGCGCGCAGGCGGCCGGTGGTCCACACGCCGACCGGCGCGAGCGCGATGACAAGGGCGACCACGGCCCAGGTGCGCATGGCCGCGTGGGTGTGGCCGAGGCGGACGGAGGCGATCAGGGACGCGACGAGGACCGCCGCCCAGAAGAGGTGGACGCGGAAGGTCGCGAGGCGGTCGGGGCTGGCCTCACCGCCCTTGGGGGTGACGACGAAGCGGCCGCGGGTGCGCAGGACGGCCGAGCCGAGCGACATGAGGTAGATAGGCGCGCAGAGCGCGGACAGCACCATGCCGGCGAGGCCGCCGGAGCCCTCGGGTTCGTGGGGCGAGACGTTGTGGCGGCGGTTCCACAGGTAGGCGCCGACCTGGAGGGCGACCGCGTCGCTGTAGATCATCAGCCAGACCGAGGAGGACACCTGGGTGCCGGAGGCGCCGAGCCAGAGGAACAGCACGCAGGAGAGGATGCCGAGCAGCCAGTTGACAGCCGTCATCGGGTAGTAGACGAGCATCAGGGTGTAGTTGAGGAGGCGGCCGGGCGGGGTGCGGAAGGGTGCCTTCCAGTACTGCTTGAGGATCGTCTCGTACGTCCCGCGGGACCAGCGCAGCTGCTGGTTGAAGAAGTCGGTCCAGGACGCCGGCCCCTCCCCCACCGCGAGCACGTCGGGGGTGTAGACGGAACGCCAGGGGTGGCCGGTGCGCGGGTTGCGGCGGCGGTGCAGCTCGAAGCCGGTGGCCATGTCCTCGGTGACGGAGTCGACCAGGCCGCCTATCTGGAGCAGCGCCTTCACCCGGACGACGTTGTTCGTGCCGACGAACATGGGCGAGCGGTAGCGGTTGCCGGCCCGCTGGACGAGCGCGTGGAAGAGGAACTGCTGGGACTCGGCGGCCTTGGTGACGCCGGCCGCGTAGTTGCCGTAGACCTGCGGGCCGACGACGAAGGCGACGTCCGGGTCGCGGAAGTAACCGAGCATCCGCTCCAGGAAGTCGGGCAGCGGCACATGGTCGGTGTCGACGGAGGCGAAGAAGTCGTATCCGGCGCCGTGCCCGGCCAGCCAGGCGTTGTAGTTGCCGTGCTTGGTACGGGCCTTGTGGACGCCCTTCGGGCGGTTCCACTCGGGCACCCCGGCCCGGGTGAAGTGCCGTACCCCCAGCTCCTCGCACAGCGCCCGGGCGGCGGGGTCGTCGCCCTCGTCGAGCAGCCAGACGTCGAGCCGGCCGTCGTGCCGCAGCCGGACGGCGGCTTCGAGGGTGGCCCGGACCATGGTGAGCGGTTCCTTGCCGGGCACGTAGGTGGTGAGGAACGCGACCCGGGTGCCGGGCTCGGGGTGGACGGGTATCGGGTCGCGGGCGACGAGGGTGGCGTGCGCGATCGAGGTGACGTTCACCAGCATGAAGAAGCAGATGAGCCCGATCGACACGAGCATCACCGTGTCGTACGGGATCCGCCACGCCTCGTCGCCCTCGCGGACCGTCCAGTGGCTGGGCCACACGAGATAGACGAGGAGCAGCGCGGACAGCAGCGGGGCGAGCCCCATGAGGAGGACCGCGCGTATGCGGTGCGGCTCCTTCGAGAGCAGACTCCGGTAGCGGACCTGGTACCCGCCGAACGGCGAGCCCGGCTCGGGCTCGGGTTCGGTGAGCGGGCCTGCGAGCCGACTGTATGTGTCGTAGTCGTAGTCGTAGCCTCCCGGTCGCACGGGTGCCTCCCACACTTGTCGAACAAGTCGATATCACCACGAAAGGTGACATTCGACGGCGTGTCGACTGGACGGTGTCCGAGCGAGTGGTTCTCGGGAATCGGGGGAAGACGACCCGTTCGGCGCAGTGCGGGCCGGGCGGGACCGGATGTCGGTCCTCGCCGATACGGTGCGGCCGTCAGCGTGTTCGTACGCGAGAAGAGGGGGATCCGCATGGGCGCCAGTGGATGGCACTACGTCACCGAGTTCGACGGGAACGTCGAGGCATCGGTGGCCCGGCTGCAGGCCCGGGTGTTCCAGGAGGAGTGGGCCGACGAGTTCGAGAGCCTGGAGGCCCTGTGGGCCGACGAGGAGTTCATGGGGACCGAGGGCACCCATTCGATCCTCGACGTCGACCCCGCCGGCCTGCGCCGGATCCCGGCCGCCCGCGTGCTCCACCACTTCGGCACCGACAGCCCGACGGCCGCGCGGTTCGAGGAGGTCGTCAGCCAGGCGAACGAGCGGTACGCGGACAGTCTGCTGGACGAGTTCGACACCTCGTGGTCCGGCCGTTACCTCGCGCTGCACACCGACGGCCGGCCCACCCACCTGGGCCTGTTCGGCAGCTCCGGCGACTGACCCGGCGGGGCCGCGCGAGCGGGCGCCGTACCCCGGCCGGGGTACGGCGCC
>NZ_JBEYHT010000029.1:0-87828 GCF_040635425.1 Streptomyces laurentii
CTCCACGTCGACGTCGACGTCGACGTCGACGTCGACGCGCGACCGGCAGCACACACGGACGCCGGTGAGGGCAAGGCGGCGGAGAGCACCCAGCCGGAGCGGCCCGAGGCCGCGGCCCCCGCCGATCTGCCCGTGGCCACCGAACCCACCGCCGGACCCGCCGCCGAGCCCGCCGCGGACGCGGCGCCCGAGGCTCCGGCCGAGGGCGTGACGCCGCCCGCCGAGCCGCAGGACGCGGTGCCCGCCGCGCTGCCGCCGGCCGTGCCCGGTCCCGTACCGGCGCAGAGCGGGGCGCCGCTGCCGCTGCCGCCGTCGTTCCAGCCCGCGACGCCGGAGGCCGCGCCGCAGTGGCCCGCGCAGGGCGCGTCCGGTGAGCAGCCGGTCCCGCCCGTCCCGCCGGCCGCGCCGCTGCCCGCCGCGGCCTCCCCCGCGCAGCCCATGCCGGCCGCGACCGGGCCCGTACCGTCGCCGTACGACATGCCGACCCCGCAGGGGGGTTACGGCTTCCCGCACCCGGGTCAGCCGGCCGAGCAGCAGGGGTACGGGTTCCCGCACCCGGCGCACCCGGGGCAGCAGCCCCCGCAGGCCCAGGTGCCGCAGGCGCCCCAGCCGGCGCCCGCCGGTTACGGCTTCCCGCATCCGGGCCAGCCCGGTCAGCCCGCCCCGCAGCAGGGGTACGGGGTCCCGCACCCGGCGCACCCGGGGCAGCAGCCCCCGCAGGCCCAGGTGCCGCAGGCGCCCCAGCCCACCCCGCAGCCCGGGTACGGCTTCCCGCACCCCGGACAGCCCGCTCAGCCCGCTCAGCCCGGACAGCCCGCCCCGCAGGCCCAGCCCCAGCCGCAGCCCGGTCAGCCCGCCGACCCCGGCCCCGTCGATCCGCGCACCGGCGCCGCGTGGCCCATGCCCGTGACGCACGACCAGCGGGAACGTTCCGTACCGGGCGCCCCGCTCGGCTACACCGCCGCCGTCGAGCTGTCCTCCGACCGTCTGCTGCGCAACACCAAGCAGAAGCCCAAGTCGAGCCGCACCCCCGGCGCCGCGTCCCGCTTCAAGCTGGGCGGCAAGAAGGAGGAGGCGGAGCGGCAGCGGAAGCTGGAGCTGATCCGGACGCCGGTGCTCTCCTGCTACCGCATCGCGGTCATCTCGCTCAAGGGCGGCGTCGGCAAGACCACGACGACCACCGCGCTCGGCGCGACGCTCGCCAGCGAGCGGCAGGACAAGATCCTCGCGATCGACGCCAACCCGGACGCCGGCACGCTCGGCCGCCGGGTGCGGCGCGAGACCGGGGCGACCATCCGCGACCTGGTGCAGGCGATCCCGTACCTCAACTCGTACATGGACATCCGCCGGTTCACCTCGCAGGCGCCGTCCGGTCTGGAGATCCTCGCCAACGACGTGGACCCGGCCGTCTCGACGACCTTCAACGACGAGGACTACCGGCGGGCGATCGAGGTCCTCGGCAAGCAGTACCCGGTCATCCTGACCGACTCCGGCACCGGTCTGCTCTACAGCGCGATGCGCGGCGTGCTCGACCTCGCCGACCAGCTCATCATCATCTCCACGCCGTCCGTCGACGGTGCCTCCAGCGCCTCCACGACGCTCGACTGGCTGTCGGCGCACGGGTACGCGGAGCTGGTGCAGCGCTCGATCACCGTCATCTCCGGGGTCCGCGAGACCGGCAAGATGATCAAGGTCGACGACATCGTGCAGCACTTCCAGACGCGTTGCCGCGGGGTGATCGTGGTGCCGTTCGACGAGCACCTGGCGGCGGGCGCCGAGGTCGACCTCGACATGATGCGGCCGAAGACCCGCGAGGCGTACTTCAACCTGTCGGCGATGGTCGCCGAGGACTTCGTACGGGCGCAGCAGGCGCAGGGCCTGTGGACGGGCGACGGGCAGAGCGCGGCGCCGCCGCACGGGGCGCCGCCGATGCCGGGCCAGGGCTACCCGTACCCGCAGCAGCCGGGGCAGCCGGGCGCCCCCGGCGTACCGGGCCAGCAGCCCTACCCGTACCCGCAGCAGCCGGCCCCCGGCCAGCCGGTGCCGGGGCAGCCCGCGCCGGGGCAGCCGTACGGGGCTCCGCCCGGGCCGGGCCAGCCGTACGGCGCGCCGCCCCAGCCCGGTCAGCCCTACGGGGCCGCGCCGGCGCCCGGTCAGCCGTACGGCGCACAGGCCGCGGGCCAGCCGCCGGTGCCGCAGGGCTGGCAGCAGCCCCCGACCCCGCCTCAGCCCGGTCAGCCGCAGCCCGGTCAGCCGTACCCGGATCCGTACGGGCAGCAGCAGCCGCCGCAGGGCTGGCCCCGGCAGCAGCCCCCGCAGGCGCCGCCAGCCTCCCATCAGTAAGGCGTCACAGGAATAGACCAATGAGGCCCCGTACCGGCGTACCGGTACGGGGCCTTTGGGTGTTTCCGCAGACCACACGGGGTTTGAGACATCGTTGACGACGGCAGACCACCGCTGATACACCTTCGCTTCATCCATCGTCAGCCCAAGATCCACGGCACTTCTCCCGACGCACGCTTCCCTATGCGAGGTCACGCCCCATGGTCATGGTCACGAAGGTTCCACCCCGTTCGCCCGCTGTCCGCGGACCGGTCCGGCTGCTGCTCGCCGCCGGTGTCACCGCCGCCTCCCTCGTGGCCGTCGCGCCGGGTTCCGCGCAGGCGGCGCGGGCGGACGGCGGCTCGTCGGCCTCGGCGGCCGAGAGCACGCTCACGGTCGCCATCGCGCAGAGCGTCGACTCGCTCTCGCCGTTCCTCGCGCAGAAGCTGGTGTCGACCAGCATCCACCGCCTGACGTACGAATACCTCACCAACTACGACGTGAAGGACGCGCACACGGTCCCGGGCCTGGCGACCGCGTGGAAGTCCTCGCCGGACAAGCTGACGTGGACGTACACGATCCGCAAGGACTCGATGTGGTCCGACGGGCAGCAGGCCACCGCCGAGGACGCGGCCTGGACCTTCAACAAGATGATGACCGACCCGAACGCGGCCACCGCGAACGGGAACTTCACGGCCAACTTCAAGAAGGTGACCGCGCCCGACCCCGAGACGCTGGTCGTGGAACTGAAGAAGCCGCAGGCGACGATGACGGCGCTCGACGTGCCGATCGTGCCGAAGCACATATGGGAGAAGGTCGGCGACTTCTCGAAGTTCAACAACGACCAGCAGTTCCCGATCGTCGGCAACGGGCCGTTCATCATCACGGACTTCAAGGTCGACCAGTACATCAAGCTGAAGCCGAACAAGAAGTTCTGGCGCGGGGCGCCGAAGTTCGAGCAGCTCGTCTTCAAGTACTACAAGGACACGGACGCGGCCGTCGCCGCCCTCCAGAAGGGCGAGGTGTCGTTCGTCCCGAACCTGACGCCCGCCCAGGCCGCCGCGCTCACGACGCAGAAGAACATCAAGGTCAACGACGCTCCCGGCCGCCGCTTCTACGCGCTCGCCACCAACCCGGGCGCCCGCGCCAAGGACGGCAAGACCTTCGGCGACGGCAACCCGGCGCTGCTCGACCCCGAGGTGCGCAAGGCGCTGTTCCTCGCCGTGGACCGCACCACCCTGGTGGAGCGCGTCTTCCAGAAGCACGCCGTCGAGGGCGAGGGCTACATCCCGCCGCGCTTCTCCTCGTACTTCTGGAAGCCGTCCGGCGACCGGAAGCTGTCCTACGACCCGGCCAGGGCGGAGCAGGTCCTCGACGCCGCCGGGTACAAGAAGAACGGCGACGGCAAGCGGGTCGGCAAGGACGGCAAGCCGCTCGACTTCCGCATCCTGTGCCACGCCACCGAACCCAACGACAAGGCCGCGGCCAAGTACCTCCAGGAGTGGTGGGGCAAGCTCGGCATCGGGCTGAAGGTCGACTGCCTCGACAACGTCTCCGACCCGTGGCTGAAGGGCGAGTACGACCTCGCCTTCGACGGCTGGTCGGTCAACCCCGACCCGGACTACGTGCTGTCCATCCACACCTGCGGCGCGCTGCCCGCGACGCCCAAGGACACCGGCGCGACCGACAACTTCATCTGCGACCCGAAGTTCGACGAGCTGTACGCGCGGCAGGCCGTGGAGTACGACCCGGCCGCGCGCGCCGGGATCGTCAAGGAGATGCAGTCGCGGCTCTACGACACCGGGTACATGAACGTCCTCGCGTACCCCAACGCCCTGGAGGCGTACCGCACCGACCAGATCGGCTCCATCAAGACGATGCCCGAGGCGGCCGGCAACCTCTTCGGCCAGGACGGCTACTGGAGCTGGTGGTCGGCGGTGCCCGCCGCGCAGACGGCGAACGACAGCGGCGACCAGTCTTCGGGCACCGGCGTGATCATCGGGATCGGCGCGGCCGTCGTGGTCGTCGTCGGCATCGGGATCGCCCTCGGCATGCGCCGTCGCACCACCGCCGACGACCGCGAGTAGCCCGTGACCAGCGCATCCACCCCCGCCCCCGCGGAGCGGGCCGGCACCGGTTCCGGTGGTCCGGCCCGCGCCGCCGAGGGCGGCACGGGCCCCTCCGGCACGGCCCCCTCCGGTACGACGTCGCCCTCGGGCACGGCGTCCTCGGGCACGGCGTCCTCGGGCACCGCGCTCGCCTACGCGCGCCACGCGGCGGGCAAGCTGGCCGGCGCGGTCGTCTCGCTGCTCGCCGTCCTGGTCACCAGCTTCTTCCTGTTCCGGATCCTGCCGGGCGACCCGGTCCGGACGATGACCCGGGGCAAGGCGACGACACCGGAGCAACTGGCCACGCTGCGCCATCAGTTCGGGCTCGACCAGCCGCTGTGGCAGCAGTTCACCGACTACTGCGGCAAGGCGCTCACCGGCGACCTCGGCATGTCCTTCCAGTTCCACGCGCCGGTCGGCGAGCTGATCGCGCAGAAGGTGCCGGCGACGCTGCTGCTCACCGGCACCGCCGTGGTCCTGTACTCGGCGCTCGGCCTGTGGCTGGGCACCCGCTCCGCGTGGCGGCACGGCAGCCTCGGCGACCGGCTGAACACGGGCGTGGCGCTGACGCTGTGGTCGGTGCCGTCGTTCTGGCTCGGCCTGCTGCTGATCATCGTGTTCTCGGTCGGTCTCGGCCCGCTCCCCGGGCTGTTCCCGACCGGCGGCATGGAGTCCGGCACCGGCGAGACCGGCTTCGGGTACGTGCTCGACGTCGGCCACCACATGGTGCTGCCGGTGCTCACGCTCGTCGCGGTCGGCTACGCGCAGACGCTGCTCGTCATGCGGTCCTCGCTGCTCGACGAGATGGGCGGCGACTACCTGACCACGGCCCGCGCGAAGGGGCTGCGCGACGACATGGTGCGCCGCCGGCACGCCGTACCGAACGCGCTGCTGCCGACGGTCACGATGGTCTTCATCAACCTCGGCCATGTGGCGGCCGGTTCGATCCTGGTGGAGACGGTGTTCTCCTGGCCGGGCCTGGGCGGGCTGTTCTACCAGGCGCTCAGCGTGCCCGATCTTCCGTTGGTGCAGGGCCTGTTCGTGGCCTTCGCCGGGGCGATGATCGTGATGAACCTGATCGCCGATCTGCTCTATCCGCTGCTCGACCCCCGGGTGGGCCGATGATTTCTCCCTCCGTCAACTCCCCGACATCCTCCGGCACTTCGCTGGCCTGGCAGCGGCGGCGCGACACGGTCGGCCGCTTCTGGAAGCAGTACCGGACCCAGCGGGCCGGGCTGTGGGGGCTGGCCGGGCTCGTCCTGATCGCGCTGCTCGCGCTCGCCGCGCCGCTGATCGTCGGCTCCGACGTGCAGTCCGTGACGAACGCGCCCGGCACCGCCCTGGAACCGCCGAGCGGTGAATTCTTGCTCGGCACCGACCAGTTCGGCCGCTCGCTGCTCGGTCTGCTGGTCTGGGGCTCGCGGATCTCGCTGCTCGTGGGCCTGCTCGCGGCGGTCCTGTCGGTGGCGATCGGCACCCTGGTGGGCATCGTCGCCGGGCACTACGGCGGCTGGCTCTCCACCGTCGTCATGCGGATCACCGACTGGTTCCTGGTGATGCCGACCCTCGTCCTGGCCATCGTGCTCGCCACCGTCATGTCCCGGTCGGTGTGGACGGTGATCCTGGCGATCGGGGTGACGACCTGGCCGACGACGGCCCGCCTGGTGCGGGCGCAGACGATCGCGGTCGAGTCCCGCCCGTACATCGAGCGGGCCACCGCGCTCGGCGGCGGCGACGGGCACGTCATGACCCGGCACGTGCTGCCGAACGTCCTGCCGCTGGTGCTCGCCCAGACCACGCTCGGCATCTCCTCGGCCATCCTCACCGAGGCGACCCTGGCCTTCCTGGGCCTCGGCGACCCGACCGTCGTCTCCTGGGGCGGGATGCTCCAGGACGCGCGCGAGGCGGGCGCCGTCTCGTCCGGGCACTGGTGGTACCTGGCCCCGCCCGGCATCGCGATCGCGCTCGTCGCGCTCGCGTTCACCCTGTGCGGACGGGCCGTCGAGTCCGTCCTCAACCCGAAGCTGGGGGTGGGGCGTTGAGTACGGGCGCGCTGCTTGAGATACGGAACCTGAGCGTGACGTACGGGTCGGGGGCGGCCGCCGTCCCCGCCGTACGCGGTGTGGACCTCACCCTGCCCGCCGGGCGGAAGCTCGGCGTCGCGGGCGAGTCGGGGTGCGGCAAGTCGACGATGGCGCTCGCGCTGCTGCGGCTGCTGCCCGCCTCGGCGCGGCTGACCGGCGAGATCCTGCTCGACGGCGAGGACGTGCTGGCCATGAAGTGGGGCCGGCTGCGGGCGGTGCGCTGGGCGGGGGCGTCGATCGTCTTCCAGGGCGCGATGCACTCGCTGAACGCGGTCCGGCGGATCGGCGACCAGATCGCGGAGCCGCTGCTCGTGCACGGCCGGGCCACCCCGGCGGCGGCCCGGACCCGGGTCGGCGAACTGCTCGAACACGTGGGGCTGCCGGCGGCGCGCGCCGCGGCGTATCCGCACGAGCTGTCCGGCGGGCAGCGGCAGCGCGTGATGATCGCGATGGCACTGGCCTGCGACCCGCGGCTGATCGTGGCGGACGAGCCGACGACCGCGCTCGACGTGATGATCCAGGCGCAGATCCTGCGGCTCATCGAGCACCTGGTGGCCGAACAGGACATCGGGCTGCTGATGATCAGCCACGATCTGGCGGTGCTCGCCGACACCTGCGACCGGCTGGCCGTGATGTACGCGGGGCGGGTGGTCGAGGAGGGTCCGGCGAAGGTGGTGTACGAGTCGGCCGCGCATCCCTACGGGCGGGCGCTGTCCTCGGCGTTCCCGCGGATCGGCGACCCGGCGTCGCGGCGGAGCCCGCGCGGGCTGCCGGGCGATCCGCCGGACCCGGCGGCGCTGCCGGGCGGCTGTACGTTCCATCCGCGCTGTCCGGTGGCGGTGGAGCGGTGCGCCGAGGAGGACCAGGAGCTGCGGGGCGCGGGCGCGGGGCGCCGGGCGGCCTGCGTACACGTAGGGAGCACGGCATGAGCGCGCGGGTGTCCCCGGACGGGTCCACGGCGACGGCCGGCGACGGGGCGACGCCCCTGCTGTCCGCGGAGGGGCTGCGCGTGGTGTTCCCGGGGCGGCGCGGCGCGCCGCCGGCGCGGGCGGTGGACGGTGTCGACCTGGACGTCGGCGCGGGCGAGATCGTCGCCCTGGTCGGCGAGTCCGGCTGCGGCAAGACGACGCTGGCCCGCTCGCTGCTCGGCCTCGTCCGGCCGACCGGCGGCACGGTGCGCTTCGCGGGCGCGCCCCTGGCGTACACGGGCAAGGCGCTCAAGGCGTACCGCAAGCGCGCCCAGCTGGTGCTCCAGGACCCGAGCGGTTCGCTGAACCCGCGGCACACGGTGTACGACGCGGTGGCCGAGGGGCTGCGGATCCACGGGTACGCGGGGGACGAGCGGGCGGCGGTCGCGGAGGCCTTGTCGCGGGCCGGGCTGCGTCCGCCGGAGCGGTTCTTCCTGCGCTATCCGCACGAGCTGTCGGGCGGGCAGCGGCAGCGGGTGGTGATCGCGGGCGCGCTGGTCCTGGAGCCCGAACTCATCGTCGCGGACGAGCCGGTGGCCTCGCTGGACGCCTCGGTGCGCGGCGAGATCCTGGCGCTGCTGCTGCGGCTGCGCGACGAACTGGGGCTCTCGGCGCTGGTGGTGACGCACGACCTGGGGCTCGCGTGGAACATCGCGGACCGGGTCGCGGTGATGTACCTGGGCCGGATCGTGGAGACCGGGCCGGTCGAGTCCGTCCTCACGAACCCCCGACACCCGTACACCCAGGCGTTGTTGTCGGTCCTGCCGGAGTCCGAGGGCGAGCCGGTCGTGCTGACCGGCGAGCCCCCGGACCCGGCGCGGATCCCGTCCGGCTGCCGCTTCCACGTCCGCTGCCAGGTGCTGGCCTCGGGCGCGGCGGACGCGGTGGCGGACCGCTGCCGCACCGAGGACCTGCCGGTCCTCGGTGGCGGCGGGCGGTCCGCCGCGGCCTGCCACTGGGCGCGGCAGGGCTGATCTCAGGAGCCGTCGGACCGCGCACCGGGTTCGACGGCGGGCTTGCCCGCGGGCCGGGCGTTCACCGGCTGGACGCCCGGCCGCGCTCCCGGCTGCACGACGGACGGGGCTCCGGGCTGGACACCCGGCTGCACGCCAGGCAGCACGACGGGCTGGGCTCCCTGCTGCACGCCAGGCTGAGCTCCGGGCTGGACCTCGGGCCGGGGCGCGGTCGGGTCTGCCGCCGTCGGGTCGGTCACCTCCGGCGTCGAGGCCGCCGGGCCGGTCACCTCCGGCGTCGAGGCCGCCGGGTCGGGCTTCGGCGTCGTCGTGTCCGGCGTGGCCGGGGCCGGCTTCGGCGTCATCGGGGCCGGCTTCGGCGTCATCGGGGCCGGGCTCTGCGGCTTCCCGGGCGGCCGCTCGACGACCGACCCCTCCTTGAGGATCTCGCAGGAGGAGATCGAGGTCCGGGTGGAGACCGACTTCACGGCACAGGTGTCCTTGCCGATGCCGGCGTCCACCGTGCCCCAGTGCTCGCCCACGATGAGGATCTCGCCGTTCAGTCCGCTGATCGTGTCGTCGCCAGGACCGGCCTGGATCAGCCCGCCCGACTCCGGTCCGACCCCGGCGGCCTCGATGGTGTCGTTCTCGCTGCCGCCGAGGACCCGGCCGGAGAAGTCGATGACGCCGGTGGTGATGTGGTCCGCGCCGTCGTTGCCGGTGACGAGCCCGCCGCCGCGGTTGTACTGCCCGGGCGCGCCGTAGACCGAACCGGTGGTGATGGTGTCGTCGCCGTCGTCGCCGTGCACGACCGCGCCGTGCTCCGCGCCGTTGCCGTGCACGGTGGCCACCGTGATGATGTCGTTGCCGCGGTTGCCGCGGACCATGCTGGAGCCGTTCTGCGGCACCAGGTGCTTGGCGCGGATGATGTCGTCGCCGTCGCCGCCCTGCACGACCGAGTCGATGACCAGGCCCTTGATCTCGATCAGGTCGTTGCCCTCGCCGCCGGAGACGGTGACGTTCTCCAGGTCGCTGTCGCAGAAGATGTGGTCGTCGCCCGGGGTGCCGTTCACCTGGTCACCGGGCGGCGCCGGGACGTCGTTCACCCAGCACTGGTGCACGGGCACCCGGGCCGCCGCCTGGGCGGCGGGCGCGCCCGGCAAGGCGGCCGCCGCGATCAGCACGGCCAGGGCTGCGGGGCCGCGGACGGCCCTGCGGACGGAGGTCGACGGGGTGACGGACATGCGGTTCTCTCCTCTGCGTGGATGAACGGGGTGGGGCGCCGGTCAGGCCGCGCCGGTCCGGGCCGGGGCGGGATGCCGGGGCGCGTAGCCGACGATCCGGCGGGCGCCGGCCAGCTCGCGGGGGTGTTCGGGCTCGGCGGTCGTCCAGCGGCCCAGGCACATCTCGGCGGTGATGCCGGGGCCGAAGCCGGCCATGATGCCGCGGGCGCCTTCCGGCAGCCCGCCCTCGTCGAAGAGCCGGCGGACCGCGTCGAGGACGACGGCGCTGGCGATGTTGCCGTACTCCGTGAGGGTGCTCCGGCTGAACCGGAAGGACTCCGGCGGGACTTCGAGGAAGTGGCTGAGGTCGTCGAGGATGCGCGGACCGCCCGCGTGGATGATGTAGAAGTCCAGGTCGCCGGCGTCCCAGCCGTGGTCGCCCGCGAGTTCGCGGAGCGCGGGCGCGAGCGGCTCCATCGTGCCGGGCACCCGCTTGTCCAGGAGGAAGTGGAAGCCGGTGGCGCGCACGCTGTAGGCGATCCAGTCCTCCGTGTCGGGCACCAGGTAGGCGCTGTTGCGCTCCAGGGCGATGCCGGTTCCGCCGCGGCCGCGGACCACGGCGGCGGCGACCGCGTCGCCGAACAGGCCGTTGGACAGCAGGGATCCGACGCCGAGGTCGGTGGGCTGGTAGCACAGCGAGCAGAACTCGCAGGCGACGATGAGGACGTTGGCGTCCGGGTAGGCGGTGCAGAAGTCGTGCGCGCGGTTCACGGCGGCGCCGCCCGCGGCGCAGCCGAGCTGGGCGATGGGGATCTGCCGGGTGTGGCCGGGGAAGCCCATGGTGTTGATGAGCCAGGCGGTGAGCGAGGGCATCATGAAGCCCGTGCACGACACGTAGACGATCATGTCGATGTCGGCGGGGCGCAGTCCCGCGTACCCGAGGGCCTCGTCGACCACGGCGGGGACGCGGGCCTTCGCCTCGGCCTCGTACCGCTCGTTGCGCTGCTCGAAGCCGGGGTGCTTCAGGGTCTCCTCGATGGGCTGCACGATGTGCCGGCGGGTGACTCCGGTGTTGCCGATCAGCCGGAGCGCCAAGGCCAGTTGGGGGTGGTCGGCGTGACGTGAGCGGGCGAGGTCGAGCGTCTCCTCCATCGTGATCACGTATTCGGGCACGGACACCGCGGGCTTGCACAGAGTCGCCACGACGCGCGCTCCTTTGTCTCGTTCGCGTTGAACTGTGCTTCACATTCACCCGGTCACCGCGAACTCGCAACCGCGAGCGGGTCGCCGCCGGTCACCCTGGGTGAGGCCGCCCGCGTCCTCGAAAATGTGTGCGTACTCCGAACGGGGGTGCTGTCGGCGTTCGGCGTGTCGCGATCGCGCGGGCCCGGGAACACGCTCCTCATGACCTCCGACCCCATGGCCCTGCCGTCCGATCCGACGACCAACGGCCCTCCCCCGTCCACGTCCCCGGACGCGTCCCCGGACGCGTCCCCGGACGCTTCTTCGAAGCGGCCCGCGCTCCGCACCTGGGACGTCGACGATCTGCCCGCCCTCGACTTCGATCCGCTGATGACCGAACTGCTCCACGACGAGCCGATCGCCCGGATCAGCCTCCCGTTCGCCGCGGACCACGAGGCGTGGCTGGTCACCCGGTACGAGGACGTCCGGGCCGTGACGTCCGACCCCCGCTTCAGCCGGACGGCCCTCCTCGACCGGGCGGTGACCGGGATGACCGGCCACCGGGTGGCCTCGAAGGCAGCCCTGAACTACGCCGACCCGCCGTACCACACGCAGCTGCGCAAGGCGGTGACCAAGGCGTTCACCGGGCAGTCCACCAAGCGGCTGCGGCCGCTCGCCCAGGCGACCTGCGACCGGCTGCTCGACGCGATGGAGGCGGCCGGCCGCCCCGCCGATCTGATGACCCGTCTTCACGGGCCGCTGCCGCTGTCGGTGGTGTGCGATCTGCTCGGCGTCCCGGAGGAGGACCGGGCGGAGCTGGCCTCCTGGCCGGACCTCATCCTGTCCTCCGGGCCCGGCCCGGAAAGCAGCGAGGCCGCGAAGGCGCACATCCACCGCTACATCACGGATCTCCTGGAGCAGCGCCGCGCCGAGCCCGCCGACGACCTGGGCGGGGTGCTCGCCGAATCGCTCGCCGAGGGCCGGATCGACGGCGACGAGGCCGTGTCCCTGGCGATGGCGATCCTCATCAGCGGCACGCACGCGGTCCGCAACAACAGCGCCAACATGGTCTATCTCCTGCTGACCCGGCCGGATCTGGCCGACCGGCTGCGCGCCGAGCCCGGTCTCCTCCCCCGAGCCGTCGACGAGCTGCTGCGCTGGATCCCGCACCGCAACGGCGTGGGCCTGCCGCGGATCGCCCTGGAGGACGTGGAGATCGGCGGGGTGACCATCCGCGCCGGGGAGGCGGTGTACGCGTCCTACCTGGCCGCCAACCGCGACCCGGCCGTCTACACCGACCCGCACACCGTCGACTTCGACCGCGCGGACATCGCGCACATGGCCTTCGGGCACGGGCCGCACCACTGCATGGGCGCGATGCTGACCCGGATGGAGTCCGAGGTGATGCTGTCGACCCTGCTCACCCGCTACCCGGAGCTGCGCCTGGCGGGCCGGCCCGAGGACGTGCCGTTCCAGTCCAAGGGCCTGATCAGAGGCCCGAAGGAGCTGTACGTCACCTGGTGAACGTCACCTCGTGAACGTCACGTGCCGTACGTCACCCGGTGCCCCTCGGCCGGCGGCACCTCGTGCGCTCAGTGCGCGCGGTCGTACGTCTCCGTCAGCTCGCGGCACTGCTTGACGTCGTCGGCCATCGCCGCGAGCAGGTCGTCGAGGGTGTCGAACTTCAGCATCCCGCGCACGTACGCCAGAAAGTCGACGGTCACGTGGAGGCCGTACAGGTCCAGGCCCTCGCGGTCGATCGCGTACGCCTCCACCGTCCGCTCGGTGGCGTCGAACTGCGGGTTGGTGCCCACCGAGATCGCCGCGGGCATCCGCTCCCCGGCCGCCGTCAGCCAGCCCGCGTAGACGCCGTCGGCCGGGATCGCGGTGTGCGGCAGCGTCTCGACGTTGGCCGTCGGGAAGCCCAGCTCGCGGCCGCGCTGCGCGCCGCGCACGACGATGCCCTCGACGCGGTGCGGGCGGCCCAGGATCTCGGCGGCGCCCGCCATGTCGCCGGCCGCGACCAGGCGCCGGGTCAGCGTGGAGGAGAACGGCTCGCCGCCGCCCGCCTCGCCGCTCACCCGCAGGTCGATGACCTCGACGTCGTAGTCGTAGGTGGCGCCCAGCTCGGCGAGGTAGCCCACGTTTCCGGCGGCCTTGTGGCCGAAGCGGAAGTTGGGGCCCTCGATGACCCGGCGCGCGTGCAGCTTGTCGACGAGGACCTTCACGATGAAGTCCGCCGGGGACAGCTGCGAGAACTCGGCGGTGAAGGGCAGGACGAGCACCGCGTCCACGCCCAGTTCGGCCATCAGCTCGGCGCGCCGGTGGTGCGGGGCGAGCAGCGGCGGGTGGCTGCCGGGGCGGACGACCTCGGAGGGGTGCGGGTCGAAGGTGACGACGACGGAGGGGACGCCCAGCTCGCGGGCGCTCTCGACGGCCCGGCCGATGATCAGCTGGTGCCCTCGGTGCACCCCGTCGTAGGAACCGATGGTGACGACGCTGCGCCCCCAGTCCTCGGGGATGTCCTCCAAGCCACGCCAGCGCTGCACTGTGACCGCTCCTCGTCCGCCTCTACCCGTGTGCGCGCCTGTCGGCGCAGGTCTAAGACTGCCATGAGCATGCGGCCGCGTCGGCATCGGCATGGTGTTCCGTACGTCTCGGCGCCCGCCGGGGCGAGGGCGCAACGGCCCGTACATCCGGGTCGACCGGCCCGTCCGCACCCCCGCGAGCCTCCGGGGCCACCTCCCCGCGGGGCTCCGGACCGGCGTCCCGTACGGCCCGCAGCTCCCGGCGCAAGAAGCGGGAGGCACCCGTGCCGGGGGCCTCCAGGACCGGGCCGAGCGCCGCGCGCGGAGCGGGCAGCGCCAGCAGGCCGACGACCAGCGGGTACAGGACGCAGCGCGTCTCGGGCCCCGCTTCGAGCCGCCGGTCGACGAAGTCGGCGACCAGCTCCGCGCCCTCGGGGTGCCGTTCCGCGTACCCGGCGACGAGGGCCGCGGCCTGCCGGGCGATCCGCGGGGTGTCGACGGCGGCGAGGGCGCGCAGGACGGCGGCGGGCTCGGGGCCGTCGAGCCGGGCGCGCAGCGCGTCGAGGACGGGACCGGGTTCGGGGTGGGTGGCGAGCGCCGCCGCGAGGGCGTCCGCGGGCACGCCGGGGTCGGCGAGCGCCCGGGGCAGATAGCGGTCCTGGCAGCCGGGGTCCTGGACGAGCAGCCCGAGCGCGGGGCCGTGCAGCGCGCGGTCGCCGGGCCGGGCGAGCAGGGCGAGCGCCGCGTAGCGCAGGGTGGCGCGCTCGGCCTCGCCGGTCGCGTACGGGGCGACCAGCCGGCCGTACGTGACGGCGGCCGCGCGCCGGGACGGGCGGCCGTCGTCGTGCGCCCACCGCTCGACGGCCCGGCACAGGGCGGCGGGCTCGTCCTCGGCGAGCGCGGCGAGCAGATCCTCGGCGAGCGGGTGGGCGGTGACGACGAGGGCCTCGCACAGGTCGTCGGCGGCCAGGCCCCGATGGGTGTGCAGCAGGGCCTGCGCGGCGTCGCCGACGGTGGCACCGGGCATCCCGGCGAGGTCCCGGTCGTCGGAGAACCAGCGGCACAAAAGCGGCTGCACCCCGCGCGGGTCGGCGCTCAGCCGCTCGGCCACGAGGTCGAGGAACCGGGCCGGGCCGCCGGGTGCCCCGCCCGGCGGCGGGTCCGTGACCACGAGGCGCCGCAGCAAATCCAGCCGCTCGCCCTCCGGCACGGCGAGGCCCGCCCAGAACTCCGGGCCGAACACCGCGTACCCGGCGAAGGTCTCCCGGGCCTCCGGCCGCCGCCCGATGTGGTCCGCGAGGCGGCGCAGCACCGGCAGCCGGGGCCGTGCGTCGGTGAGCGGGGTCAGCACCCCGGCGAGCAGCCGCGACGCCCACCAGACGCCTTCCGCGCGCCCCGCCCCGGGCGTCCGCTCCCCCGCGGCGAGGCCCGCGACGCCCGCGAGATCCGCGACGTCGGCGAGATCGGCGCAGTCCGCGAGCGTGTCCGCGAGCCAGCGCAGCCGGGGCCCGAGCCCGTCCGCGCCGTGGTCGCGGTGGAGCCGGCGCAGCGCCTGGAGGACCGGGCCGATGCGATGCCGGGGCACCGGCAGCGCGGCCGGCTGGTGGACCAGGGTGTCGAGGGCGCGGTCCACGTCGAGATGGGCGCCCTGGAGCCAGTCGGCGACCTCCTCGTGGGCGAAGCGGTAGCCGGCGCCGGCCGGGACGAGCAGGGCCTCGGTGAGGGCCGCCGAGGCCCATCCCGTACGCCAGGGGAACAGCTCCTCGAAGGAGGCGCGGTCCAGTGCGCCCTGGCCCGGGCCGAGGCAGCGGCGGGCGGCCTCGTGAACACTGCCGGCGACCTGGGCGGCGAGCCGGCGGACGGCCGTGCCGCGCGGGACGGGGCGCCGGGTGGCGGCGATCCGGACGGCGACGCGCAGGCACATCAGGTCCAGGTGGGCGGCGAAGATCTCCTCGCGGCCCGGCCGGCCCGGCAGGTCTCCGCGGGCGGCGGTGCGCAGCTCGCCGAGGAGCCGCAGCGCGAGCGGGTGCCGGGCGTCCGCCTCGGCGATGGCGTCGTCGGGGACACCGTGCCGCCGCCGGGCCTCGGTCGCCTCCGGTTCGGTCAGGTCGCCCAGCTCGACAAGGGCGGGCGCGCACGCGTACAGCGGGACGGTCAGCTCGGCGTGCTCGGGCCGGCAGGCGACGATCATGCGGGCGCCGTGCGCGGTCAGCCACTCCTCGGTGACGGCCGCCCAGCGCGTGAGGCGGGGCGCGAGCAGCGGCGGCATCTCCTCGGGCGAGTCGAGGAGGATCAGCAGCGGCCCGTGCGCGGCGGCCTGCTCCGGGGTGACGGCCGCCGGGTCGCCCAGGGCACCGGAGGCGGCGACGATCCGGCCGGCCCGGGTGAGGACGCGGCGGACGGCGTCGGCCACCGAGCCGTCCTCGGCCAGCAGGTCGGCGCCGCGCAGCCGGACGGTGGGCGCGGGCGCCGGTCCATGGGCGCGGCGGGCTGCGAGGGCGGCGAGGGCGGTGCTGCGGCCGGTGCCGGGGGCGCCGACGACCAGGACGACCGGCCGGTCGCCGGGGTCGCGGACCCGCTCGCCCCAGGTGCCGGAGTCGCCGGAGCGGCCGGTGGTGGTGGCGGCGAGTTCCAGCACGCCCGCCGGGTTGAGGTGGCGGCCGTAGCAGGGGACGGTGGCGGCGTTGCGGCGCAGCAGGACGGCGAGCGGGCCGAGCGGCGGGATCGGCAGGGCGCGCGGCTCGGCGGGCCGGCCGCCGTCCCGCACGGCGCCGAGGATGCCGAGGACGGCTCCGGTGACGGGGTCGAGGACGGGCCCGCCGGCGGTCGGGCCGCTCTCCAGGAGGGCCTCGGCGCCCTCGGTGCCGATGGCGAGGGCCTGGCCGGGCCCGGCGGCCCCGGTCCCGTCGCCGGGGCCGAGCACCCGCGCCTCGCGCCAGCCGTACGCGGCGATCCGTACGTACGTGCCGGGCTCGATCTCCGTACGCCGGGCGAGCGGCAGCGGCGGGCAGGTCAGGCCCTTGGTGCGGACGAGCGCGAGCCCGCAGCCGGGGAACACGGTGATGTCGGTGAGGCCCGCCCGCCACGTCTGCCCGGCGAAGGTGCGCAGGTGCAGGGTGTCGTGTCCGGCGACCACCTCGTGGCCGGTGAGCAGCGTGCCGTGGTGGTCGGCGAGGAATCCCGTGCCGAGCGGCTGTCCGGCCGGATCCTCGATCCTGACCAGTGCGGTGCGAGTCCTGCTCCCCATGCGTCCGACGGTAGGTCGGTGATGATCTCCGGATAAAGCGGGAAAGCCGAAAGCGCCCCCTCTCACCTCCGCTTTCACCCCGAGCGCCTGCACGATGGGGTGAACTCCCCGGAAAAACGCCGATGGGGCGAGCACAGGTGTGCTCGCCCCATCGGACCGGCTTCAGGTGCCCGGGTACCCGGGCGCTCAGCCGAAGACGGCCAGGCTCTTGGCCTTGCCCCGCTGCGCCTCGACCAGCGCGAGCAGCCGCCCGTCCGGCCCGTAGACCGCGACCGGGCCCTCGGGATACTCCGGCATCTCCAGGCGTACGCCGTTCAGCAGCAGCCGGGCCCGCTTCTCGTCGACGTCCCAGCGCGGGAACGCCGCCGCGGCCGCGTCGGCGACCGGCATGACCGTCAGCTCCTCCTGGAGCTGGTCCAGGGTGCGGGCGCGGTCCAGCTTGTACGGACCGACGCGGGTGCGGCGCAGTGCGGTCAGATGACCGCCCACGCCGAGCCCGGCGCCGAGGTCCCGGGCGAGCGCCCGGATGTACGTACCGGAGGAGCAGACGACGGAGACCACCAGGTCCACGACCGGGGTCCCGTCCTCGGCGACCGCTTCCCGCACGTCGTACACCTGGAACGAGGAGACCGTGACCGGCCGGGCCGGGATCTCGAACTCCTCGCCGCCGCGTACGCGCGCGTAGGACCGCTTGCCGTCGATCTTGATCGCGGAGACCTTCGACGGCACCTGCATGATCGCACCGGTCAGCTCGGCCACACCGGCGTCGATCTGCTCGCGGGTGACCTTCGACGCGTCGACCGACGCCGTGATCTCGCCCTCGGCGTCGTCGGTGATGGTGGTCTGACCGAGGCGGATGGTGCCCAGGTACTCCTTCTCGGTCAGCGCGAGGTGACCGAGCAGCTTGGTCGCCCGCTCCACGCCGAGGACGAGGACGCCCGTGGCCATGGGGTCGAGCGTGCCCGCGTGGCCGACCCGGCGGGTCTTGGCGATCCCGCGCATCTTGGCCACGACGTCATGCGAAGTGAAGCCCGACGGCTTGTCGACGATGACAAGCCCTCCCCCAGCCTCCGGCCGGGAGCTGCCCTCATCAGGCGTGTTTTTTCGCGTGCTCATTCGGCGGCTTCGTCCTCGCCCGGCTTCTTGTAGGGGTCGGCCTCGCCGGCGAACGCGGCGCCCGAGGACGACTCGCGCACCTTGGCGTCCGAGGCCCGCGCCTGGTCGAGGAGGTCCTCGATGTTCTTCGCGGTCTCCGGAAGGGCGTCGGCCACGAAGGTCAGCGTCGGGGTGAACTTGGTGCCCGCGGCCTTGCCGACGGACGAGCGCAGGATGCCCTTGGCGCTCTCCAGGCCGGCGGCGGCGCTCGCGCGCTCCTCCTCGTCGCCGTAGACCGTGTAGAAGACCGTGGCCTCCCGCAGGTCGCCGGTGACGCGGGTGTCCGTGATGGTCACGTGCGTGCCCAGGCGCGGGTCCTTGATGCCGCGCTGCAGCTTCTCGGCGACCACCTCCCGGATGAGGTCCGCCAGTTTCTTCGCCCGCGCGTTGTCGGCCACTGGTCCTTCTCCTTCTTTGCCTTGCTCATTCAGTCTTCATCAGTGTGGAGCCTGCGTCGCACCGAGAGCAGCTCCACCTCGGGCCGGGCCGCGACCAGCCGCTCGCAGCGGTCCAGCACGTCCGACACGAACCCCGCGTCCCCGGCCACCAGCGCGACCCCGACCTGGGCCCTTCGATGGAGGTCCTGGCCGCTCACCTCGGCCGCGCTCACGGAGAACTTGCGCTGGAGCTCGGCCACGATGGGCCGGACGACGGAGCGTTTCTCCTTCAACGAATGAACGTCGCCGAGGAGCAGATCGAAGGACAGTGTCCCCACGTACATGTGGTGCCGGATGTCCCGCCGGTTCGGGTTCGACGGCCCGCCGTGCCGTCGCCCGGCGGGAACATCAGAACGGTACACGCAACGGCCGGGGCCGATCGACGGAAATACTCCCGCCGACCGGCCCCGGACACGCCGTGCGTGGTTACACCCGCGGCTTCTCGCGCATCTCGTAAGTGGCGATGACATCGTCGATCTTGATGTCGTTGTAGTTGCCGAGGTTGATACCGCCCTCGAAGCCCTCGCGGATCTCGGTGACGTCGTCCTTGAAGCGACGCAGACCCGAGATGGTGAGGTTCTCCGAGACGACCTTGCCGTCGCGGATGAGGCGCGCCTTGCTGTTGCGCTTGACCTCGCCCGAGCGGACCAGGACACCGGCGATGTTGCCCAGCTTGGACGAACGGAAGACCTCGCGGATCTCCGCCGTACCCAGCTCGACCTCTTCGTACTCCGGCTTCAGCAGGCCCTTCAGGGCCGCCTCGATCTCCTCGATCGCCTGGTAGATGACCGAGTAGTAACGGACCTCGACACCCTCGCGCTCGGCCATCTGCGCCGCGCGGCCGGCCGCGCGGACGTTGTAGCCGATGACGATCGCGTCGGAGCCCATCGCCAGGTTGATGTCCGACTCCGTGACCTCACCGACGCCGCGGTGGAGGACCCGGATGTCGACCTCTTCGCCGACGTCGAGCTGGAGCAGCGAGGACTCGAGAGCCTCGACCGCACCGGACGCGTCGCCCTTGATGATGAGGTTGAGCTGCTGGATCTCGCCGGCCTTGAGCACCTTGTCGAGGTCCTCGATGGACACCCGGCGCACCCGCTTGGCGAAGGCCGCGTTGCGCTCGCGCGCCGCGCGCTTCTCGGCGATCTGACGGGCCGTACGGTCCTCGTCGACGACCAGGAAGTTGTCGCCGGCACCCGGGACGTTGGTGAGACCCAGGACGAGGACGGGAGTCGACGGGGTCGCCTCCTCGACGTTGTTGCCCTTGTCGTCGAGCATGGCCCGGACACGGCCGTACGCGTCGCCGACGACCATCGTGTCGCCGATGCGCAGCGTTCCGCGCTGGACCAGGACCGTCGAGACGGCACCGCGGCCGCGGTCGAGGTGGGACTCGATCGCAATACCCTGCGCGTCCTGGTCGGGGTTGGCCCGCAGGTCGAGCGAGGCGTCGGCGGTGAGGATCACGGCCTCCAGCAGGGAGTCGATGTGCAGACCCTGCTTGGCGGAGATGTCGACGAACATGGTGTCGCCGCCGTACTCCTCGGCCACCAGACCGAACTCGGTCAGCTGGCCACGGACCTTGACCGGGTCCGCGCCCTCGACGTCGATCTTGTTGACCGCGACCACGATCGGCACACCGGCCGCCTGGGCGTGGTTGAGCGCCTCGATCGTCTGCGGCATCACACCGTCGTTGGCCGCGACCACGAGGATCGCGATGTCGGTCGACTTCGCACCACGGGCACGCATGGCGGTGAACGCCTCGTGACCCGGGGTGTCGATGAAGGTGATGCGACGCTCTTCACCGTTGACCTCGGTGCCCACCTGGTAGGCACCGATGTGCTGGGTGATGCCACCGGCCTCGCCCGCGACCACGTTGGTCTTGCGGATCGCGTCGAGCAGGCGGGTCTTACCGTGGTCGACGTGACCCATGACGGTCACGACCGGCGGACGGGAGACCAGGGCCTCTTCGCCGCCCTCGTCCTCGCCGAACTCGATGTCGAAGGACTCGAGCAGCTCACGGTCCTCCTCCTCGGGGGAGACGATCTGAACCGTGTAGTTCATCTCGTCGCCGAGGAGCTGCAGCGTCTCGTCGGAGACGGACTGCGTGGCCGTGACCATCTCGCCGAGGTTCATCATGACCGCGACGAGCGACGCCGGGTTGGCGCCGATCTTCTCCGCGAAGTCGGTGAGGGACGCACCGCGCGACAGGCGAATGGTGTCGCCGTTGCCGCGAGGCAGCATCACGCCGCCCACGGACGGGGCCTGCATGGCCTCGTACTCCTGGCGCCTCTGACGCTTCGACTTGCGACCACGACGCGCGGGACCGCCGGGACGACCGAAGGCGCCCTGCGTGCCACCACGGCCACCCGGGCCACCGGGACGGCCACCGAAGCCGGGACGACCGCCGAAGCCGCCGCCACCACCGGGACCACCGGGACGACCGCCGCCGCCACCCGGACCACCGGGACGGCCGGCGAAGCCGCCGCCACCGCCACCGGGACCGGCCGGACGACCGGCGAAGCCGGGACGACCGCCGCCGCCACCACCGGGACGACCACCGGGACCGCCGGGACGACCACCGGGGCCGCCGCCGGGACGCGGGCCGGCAGCGGGACGCTGCGGCATCATGCCCGGGTTCGGACGGTTACCGCCGGGGCCACCGCCGGGACGCGGCGCCTGCGGGCGCGGCATGGAACCGGGGGTCGGACGGGCGCCGCCCTGACCCTGCGGACGCGGGGTACCCGGGGCACCGCCCGGACCCTGCGGGCGCGGGGCACCGCCGGGAGCGCCGCCGGGACGCGGAGCGCCACCCTGCGGACGGGGCGCCTGCGGGCGCGCCATGCCGGTGGAACCACCGGAGGTGAAGGGGTTGTTGCCCGGACGCGGGCCGGCCGGACGACCGCCCGGACGGGGACCCTGCTGGCCGGGACGGGCACCCTGCTGGCCACCCTGACCCGGACGACCGCCCTGCTGAGCCGGACGGGCCGGACGCGGGCCGGGGGTCGCACCGGGACGCGGACCGGCGGCCGGAGCCGACGGAGGCGCGGTGAACTCCGGGGTGGTCGGAGCCGGGGCGGCGGGCGCCGGCTTGGGCGCGGGAGCCGCGGGCTTCGGACCCGGGGTCGGACGGGGACCAGGCGCCGCGGCCGAGGGCTTCTCGGCGGCGGGCTTGGGGGCAGCCGGACGGGCGGCCTGCGCCGGAGACGGCGCGGGAGCCCCAGGCTTGGGGGCAGCCGGACGGGCAGCCTGCGCCGGAGACGGCGCGGGAGCCCCAGGCTTGGGGGCGGGCGCCGCCTTGCGGGGCGCACCAGGCTTCGCAGCGGACTTACCGGCGCCGCCGGGTCCCTGCAAAGCATCAGTCAGCTTGCGCACGACCGGCGCCTCGATCGTCGAGGACGCCGAACGGACGAATTCACCGAGTTCTTGGAGCTTGGCCATGACGACCTTGCTCTCCACACCGAACTCCTTGGCGAGTTCGTATACCCGGACCTTAGCCACATCGCTCCTTTTAGGTCCGGTTACCGCCGGACCGTCGCTACTTCATGGGCGTACTCATCGCGTACTCATCGAGTGCTCATCGCAATCTCGACCTACTTCCGACTCGCGAGGTACCTGACCGCACGGGATTCCGTGCCGTTCTTCTTCACTGCGGTGCCGTCCGCTCGACATGGAGGCGCAATGCCGCCGTGTCGAGCGCTCCCTGGACCTTGAAGGCCCTGGAGAACGCCCGGCGGCGGACCGCCAGGTCGAGACAGTGCAAGGCGGGGTGCACGTAGGCACCCCGGCCGGGCAGCGTACCGCGATGATCGGGGACGCACTCGTCCTTATTCATCACGATCCGCAGCAGGTCGCTCTTGGCCGCTCGCTCCCGGCATCCCACACAGGTTCGCTCAGGGCACGCGCAGGCATGCGTCCGGCCAGACACGATTAAGTCTACCTCCCCGTTCCGACCTCACCCGTTCGGGGCAAAAATCGAACAGTCGTTGGCCAAAAAACGGTCTCCGCACGGTGGCGGAGACCCCTCGGCCCCTTCTCAGCTCTCGTCGCCGGACGGCTCGGTGTCCGGCCGGATGTCGATCCGCCAGCCGGTGAGACGGGCGGCCAGGCGGGCGTTCTGGCCCTCCTTGCCGATCGCCAGCGACAGCTGGTAGTCGGGCACCGTCACCCGGGCCGACCGGGCGGCCATGTCGACGACCTCGACCTTCGACACCCGGGCCGGGGAGAGCGCGTTCGCCACCATCTCGGCCGGGTCGTCCGACCAGTCGACGATGTCGATCTTCTCGCCGAGCAGCTCCGCCATCACATTGCGCACCCGGCCGCCCATGGGACCGATGCAGGCACCCTTGGCGTTCAGGCCGGAACGAGTCGAACGGACCGCGATCTTGGTGCGGTGGCCGGCCTCGCGGGCGATCGCCGCGATCTCCACCGAGCCGTCGGCGATCTCCGGCACCTCGAGGGCGAAGAGCTTCTTCACCAGATTGGGGTGCGTACGGGAGAGGGTGACGGACGGACCGCGCACACCCTTGGCCACCCGTACGACGTACGTACGAAGCCGCAGACCGTGCGTGTAGTCCTCGCCCGGCACCTGCTCCTGCACCGGCAGGATGGCCTCCAGCTTGTCGTCCAGCTTGACCAGGACGTTCTTCGGGTCCTTGCCCTGCTGCACCTGGCCCGCGACGATGTCGCCCTCGCGGCGCGCGTACTCGCCGAAGGTGACGTCGTTCTCGGCGTCGCGCAGACGCTGCTGGATGACCTGGCGGGCGGTGCTGGCGGCGATCCGGCCGAAGTCCGACGGGGTGTCGTCGAAGTCCTTGGGCTGCTGCCCCTCCTCCAGGTCGGCGGGGTCTTCCTTCGCCCACACCGTCACGTGACCGGTGCGCCGGTCCAGCTCCACGCGCGCGTGGCGGCGGGCGTCGGGGGTGCGGTGGTAGGCGATGAGGAGGGCCGACTCGATCGCCTCGACCAGCATCTCGAAGGAGATGTCCTTCTCCTGTGCCAAGCCCTTCAGGAGCTTCACGTCGATGTCCACGGCTACGCCTCCTCTTCCTTCTTGTCCTTGCGGTTGAACTCGATCTCGACACGCGCCTTGTCGATGTCGGCGAACTCCACCCGGCGGGCGGTCGCCTTGCGGCCCTTGACTCCCGGCACCTCGGTGTCCAGGCCGTCGTCGTCCACGGCCAGGATGCGGGTGACGAGGTCGCCGCCCTCCTTCAGCCGCAGCTTCACCAGACGGCCGGTGGCGCGCACGTAGTGGCGGTGCTCGGCGAGGGGGCGGTCCGCGCCCGGGGAGCTGACTTCGAGGACGTACTCGCCCTCGCCCATCACGTCGGTCTCGTCGAGCTTCTCGGAGATGACGCGGCTCAGCTCGGCGCAGGCGTCCAGTTCCACGCCCTCGTCCGAGTCGACGATGACCCTCAGCAGTCCGCGGCGGCCGGCCCGGGACACCTCGATCTCCTCGAGGTCCAGATCCTTCGCGTGCACGAGCGGCTCCAGAAGACCGCGCAGCCGTTCGTTCTGGGTGGTGCTCATCCGGGTGACTCCTCGGCCGCGTGTGCTGTTGTGGGTTCGTCGCGTGTCAGATCAAAGGGTATCCGGTTCCGGAGGGTGTTGCCGTCCACCGGGCCGCCGGCCGCGGGTACGCTCGCCTGCGGCGATCCACGGTGAACAACGGACCATCCGACAAACCGACGGTCGAGACCATCCACAGGCAATCCACAGGCGATCGACGGCCCGCCACGGCGGCGGCCGGTGAGGGAGTGGGCGTGACGACGGTGAACAGGCGCGTGCTCCTGGCCGCGGGTGCGGCGGGCACGGCCGGCGCGGCGGCGGCCCTGGCGGGCTGCGCCTCCGGCGGGGAGCGGGGAACGGGACAGCCGAGCGCGGCGGAACGGGCCGCGCGCGCGGAAGCGGCGCTGCGCACCCGCTCGGCGGCCACCGGCCGCACCCTCCTCGCCCGGTACGACGCGGTGCTCGCCGCGCACCCCGCGCTCGCCGGCCGGCTCAGGCCGCTGCGCGCGGCGGTCGCGGCGCACGTGACGGCGCTCGGCGAAGGCGGCAGCGCTCCGGCGCCGCCGGCCTCCCCCTCCGCGTCCGCCTCCCCGTCCGCTTCGGCGTCGGCCACCGCCCCCGCGCGCGTACCGGCCGATCCGGACGCGGCGCTGCGGGAACTGGCCGCCGCCGTCCGGGCGACCGCCGACACCCACACGGCCGCACTCGACACCGCGCCGCCCGAGTACGCCCGGCTGCTGGCCTCCGTCGCCGCCGCCGGCGCCGCCCAGACCTTCCTGCTCACCGAGGCGGGGACCGGAACCGAGACCGAAGGGGGCCGCGGATGACCGCGCTCGCCGCTGCCCAGGCCGCACTCGCCGCCGAGCACGCCGCCCTGTACGGGTACGGGGTCGTCGGCGGCCGGCTCGGCGAGGACCGGCGGGCCGAGGCCACCGCCGCCCACACCGCGCACCGCGCGCGCCGCGACGCGCTCCGCCGCACCGTCCGGGACCTGGGCGGCGACCCGGTCGCCGCGGCCCCCGGCTACGAGCTGCCGTTCGCGGTGCCGGACCCGGCCTCCGCCGTCCGGCTCGCCGCCGTCCTGGAGGACCGGGTCGCGGGCGTCTACGCCGACCTCGTCCGCTCCGCGAAAGGCCCGCTGCGCCGGGACGCGGCGGCGGCCCTGCGCGAGGCGGCGGTCCGCGCCGCCCGCTGGCGCGGCGGCGTCGTAACCTTTCCTGGGCTCGCCGAGCGGGCCTGACCCCGTCCCCGACCTCGACCGCGACACCGCCCCGGACCTCGCCCGGACACCGAAGGAAGCACGCACCCATGGGTTTCGAACCGCCGCAGCGACTGGTGCGCGCCCTCGGCAGGACGTACGGCCGGACCGCCGCGGCCGAGTGGCTCGACCGGCTCCCGGAGCTGCTCCCCGGCGCGCTGGAGCAGGCCGGGCTGACCGCCGAGCGGGTCGTGGCCCCCGGCGGGCGCTCCAGCCTGGTCGTCCTCGTGCCCGGCGCCGCCCTGAAGCTGGCGCCCCCGGCCGCCCGGCCCGACCTGGAGCGGGACGCGCTCGCGCACTGGAACGGCTGGGGCACCGTCAAGCTGCTCGGCGAGGCCGGGGAGGGCGGGCTGCTCCTGGAGCGGCTGCACCCCGAGGTGTCGCTGCGCTCGCTGCCGGAGGCGAAGGCGCTGCTCGAAGCCGCCGACACGATCCGCAAGCTGTGGGTGGCGCCGCCCGCCGGGCACGGGTTCGAGACGGTCGCCGCGCGGACGGAGCGGCAGGCGGGCCTCATGGCGTCCTACCAGGCCGACGCGGACGCGGGCACGCTGGTGACGGCGGCCCTCACGGCCCGCGCCGAGCTGCTCGCGGGTACGGGCACGGGCACCGGCACGACTGCGGGCGCGGACGCGGGCTCCGGTCCGGGCTCCGATGAGACGTTTCTGCTGCACGGCGCCTTCCGTCAGGGCAAGGTCCTGGCCGGCGACCGCTCCCCGTGGCTCGCGGTCGGCCCCGAGCCGCTGGTCGGCGAGCGCGCCTACGACCTCGCCCGGCTGGTCCGCGACCGGGTGGAGGACCTGGTGGCCGCGTCGGCCGGGGCCTCGACGGCCCGCCGCCGGGTGAACAAGCTGGCCGACTCGCTGGAGGTGGACCGGGAGCGGCTGCGCGGCTGGACCCTGTTCCGCGCCGTGGAGTCGGCGACCCGCGCCCTGACCGCGGGACTGCGCGCCGACGCGGAACTGCTGCTGGAGTTCGCGGGCTGGCTGTGACGCTCGGGCCCTGAGGGGAATACCCTTGCTGTAACCCTTCCCCAGGGGGCCGTAATGATCCAAGAGCTCTTGACGGCGGCCGCCGCGGCCGGTGCCGTGATCGTGGTGTACGCGGGAGCGGCGGCGCGCGTGGTGAAGCAGTACGAGCGTGGCGTGGTGTTCCGCTTCGGCAAGCTGGTCGCCGAGGTGCGCCAGCCCGGTATCACGATGATCGTCCCGGGCGTCGACCGGCTGCACAAAGTGAACATGCAGATCGTGACGATGCCGGTGCCGGCCCAGGAGGGCATCACCCGCGACAACGTGACCGTGCGCGTGGACGCGGTCGTCTACTTCAAGGTCGTCGACGCGGCCGAGGCCCTGGTGCGCGTGGAGGACTACAAGTTCGCGGTCTCGCAGATGGCGCAGACCTCGCTGCGGTCGATCATCGGCAAGAGCGACCTCGACGACCTGCTGTCCAACCGCGAGAAGCTCAACCAGGGCCTGGAACTGATGCTGGACTCCCCCGCCATCGGCTGGGGCGTGCAGATCGACCGCGTCGAGATCAAGGACGTGTCACTGCCGGAGACGATGAAGCGCTCCATGGCCCGGCAGGCGGAGGCGGACCGGGAGCGGCGCGCGCGGCTGATCAACGCGGACGCGGAACTCCAGGCGTCGAAGAAGCTGGCGGAGGCGGCGCGCCAGATGGCGGACACGCCCTCCGCGCTCCAGCTGCGGCTGCTGCAGACCGTGATGGCCGTGGCGGCGGAGAAGAACTCGACGCTGGTCCTGCCGATCCCGGTGGAGCTGCTGCGCTTCCTGGAGCGCGGCGCTTCCGAGACGGCCCAGGCACAGGCGCAGGCACGGACCCAGGCCGAACCGCAGGCTGAGGCACGGGCCGAGCCGCAGGCCGAGGCCCAAGCCCCTGCGAAGCAGGCCGAGATCCCGGCCTCTCCCCCGCCGTCGGCGGCGTATCTCGCGGGCCGCGCGGACGCGGCGCGGGCCATCGCGGACCTGACCGGTCCGTCGGTGGAGCCGGCCGCGAAGGAGGGCGAGGAACGGTCGTAGCGCGGACGAAGGGGTGCGCGCCCGTGAGGAACCGCACCCCTTCGTCGTACGCAGGTGTCTACGTGCCTGCGTGTCCACGACGACCGTCAGGCGGAGAGGCGGGCGATCGCCTCGTCCACCGTCAGCTCCTCGCGCTCGCCCGTGCGGCGGTCCTTCAGCTCCAGGACGCCCTCACCCGCGCGGCGGCCGGCGACCAGGATCTTCGGGACGCCGATGAGCTCGGAGTCCGTGAACTTGACGCCCGGGGAGACCCCGGCGCGGTCGTCGACAAGGACGCGCAGGCCGGCCGCGGCCAGCTTGTCGGAGACCTCCAGGGCCAGCTCGGTCTGGAGCGCCTTGCCGGCGGCGACGACGTGCACGTCGGCCGGGGCGACCTCGGCGGACCAGCACAGGCCCTTCTCGTCGGCGGTCTGCTCGGCGAGCGCGGCGACGGCGCGCGAGACGCCGATGCCGTACGAGCCCATGGTGACGCGGGAGGGCTTGCCGTTCTGGCCGAGGACATCGAGCTTGAGGGCGTCGGCGTACTTGCGGCCCAGCTGGAAGATGTGGCCGATCTCGATGGCGCGGTCCAGGGTCAGGCCGGTGCCGCACTTGGGGCAGGGGTCGCCGTCCTGGACGACGACCACGTCCACGTACGCGTCCACCTCGAAGTCACGGCCCGCGACGACGTTCTTCGCGTGCAGGCCCTCCTTGTTGGCGCCGGTGATCCAGGCGGTGCCGGGCGCGACGCGCGGGTCGGCGATGTAGCCGACCTTCTCCAGACCCTGCGGGCCGACGTAGCCGCGCACCAGGTCGGCGCGCCCGGCGAAGTCGGTCTCGGTGACCATCTCGACGGTGGCCGGGGCGAAGTGCGCCTCGACCTTGCCCATGTCGACCTCGCGGTCGCCGGGGACGCCGACGGCGACGATCTCGCCGTCGACCTTCACCAGCAGGTTCTTCAGCGTGGCGGAGGCCGGCACGCCGAGGGAGGCGGCGAGCGTCTCGATGGTCGGGGTGTCGGGGGTGGGGATCTCCTCGGCGGCCGGGACGGCGGAGCCGTCGACGGGCTTCAGCACGTAGGAGACGGCCTCGGTGTTCGCCGCGAAGTCGCAGTTCGGGCAGTCGGCGAAGGTGTCCTCGCCGGCCTCGGCCGGGGCCAGGAACTCCTCGGACTTCGAGCCGCCCATGGCGCCGGCGGTGGCGGCGCAGATGCGGTAGTCGAGGCCGAGACGCTCGAAGATCCGCTGGTACGCCTGGCGGTGCAGCGCGTACGAGTGGGCGAGGCCCTCGTCCTCCAGGTCGAAGGAGTACGAGTCCTTCATCAGGAACTCGCGGCCGCGCAGGATGCCCGCGCGGGGCCGGGCCTCGTCACGGAACTTGGTCTGGATCTGGTAGAGGATCACCGGCAGGTCCTTGTAGGACGTGCACTGGTCCTTGACCAGCAGGGTGAAGATCTCCTCGTGGGTGGGGCCGAGGAGGTAGTCGCCGCCCTTGCGGTCCTTGAGGCGGAACAGCTCGGCGCCGTACTCCTCCCAGCGGCCGGTGGCCTCGTAGGGCTCACGGGGCAGCAGGGCGGGCAGCGAGACCTCCTGGGCGCCGATGGCGTCCATCTCCTCGCGGACGATCCGCTCCACGTTGGAGAGGACCTTCTTGCCCAGCGGCAGCCAGCTCCAGATGCCGGCGGCGGTGCGGCGGACGTAGCCGGCGCGGACGAGCAGCTTGTGGCTGAGGACCTCGGCGTCCGCCGGGTCGTCGCGCAGCGTCTTCGCCATCAACTGGGACATGCGCTGGACCGGTGCGTTGGCCATGGTTCTCGTACTCCTGCCGGAAAAGGGTGATGGCCCCGAGGTTAGCGGGGCGCCCCCGGCTCGGAGAAATCAGTTCCCGCCGCCGCTCCCCCGGCGCAGCGGCAGCGGAGCGCCCATCACCGCGTACGGGCGCGGTGCGCTCGGGAAGTGGACCCGGCGCGCGAGGTCGGTGTAGCCGAGGGAACGGTAGAGCGCGCGGGCCGGGCTCTCGGTGTCGATCGCGGACAGGATCGAGCGCGGCAGGTCGGATCCGTCGGTGAGGGCGGTGATGAGCCGGCGGCCGACGCCCCGGCCCTGGTAGGCGGGGTGCACATGCAGCTCGGTGATCACGAAGGAGTCGGCCAGCCAGCCCTCGCTGCCGCTGACCCTCAGATACGGCTCGACGACCGTGGACCACCAGTGGGAGCGGTCGTTGGGCATCCCGTACACGAAGCCGACCAGCCGCCCGTCGGCGGTGGTCGCGCCCAGCGCGCGGGCGCCGGGGCTGAGGAGGTGGCGTACGACGATATGGCGGCGTACGGCGACCTCGGCGTCGTCGAGGCCGAAGGCGAGGGCCTGCACGGCGAGGGCCTCGTCGACCCGGGCGGCCAGGTCGACCGGCGCGATCACGACCTCGGTGTCATCCATGCGCGGCACCCTATCGGCAGGGGCGGGACCGGGCCTCGGGGCGGGGCCCCGGGGGCGAGGTCCTCGGGCCGGGGCCTCCGGTCAGAACAGCACGCTCATGAACGCGCCGACCTCCTGGAACCCGACCCGGCGGTACGCGGCCCGGGCCGGCACGTTGTAGTCGTTCACGTACAGGCTGACCACGGGCGCGACATCGGCGAGCGCGTAACGCAGCACGGCGGCCATGCCGGTCTCCGACAGGCCCTTGCCGCGGTGCTCGGGAGCCACCCAGACCCCCTGGATCTGGCAGGCCTCACGGGTGGCGGCGCCGATCTCGGCCTTGAAGACGACCTTGCCGTCGTCGATCCGCGCGAACGCCCGCCCCGAGCCGACCAGCTCCGCGACCCGCGCCTGGTAGAGCAGCCCGCCGTCCCCGGCGAGCGGCGAGACACCGACCTCCTCGGTGAACATGGCCACGCAGGCGGGCATGATCACGTCCATCTCGTCCTTGCGGACCCGGCGGACGTACGGATCGGCTGTCACGTCCACCGACGGCTTCTCGGACGCCATCAGCGGCTGATGGGCCCGGATGTCCCTGGCCGGGCCCCAGCCGGGCTCCAGCAGGCTCCACAGCAGGGCCGTGGGCTCCGCGGGCCCGACGATCGAGGAACAGCGACGCCCGACCCGGCGGGCCCGGTCCGCGAACGCGCGAACGGCCTCGGGGGTGGCGCAGATGGGCACGAGATTGGCCCCCGCGTAACAGAGCGACCGCAGCCGCCCCTCGCTGTACCAGCCCCACATCTCCCCGCCGAGCCGCCACGGGTCCAGCCCCGCGGCCTGCACGCGCGCGGTGACGAAGGCGTTCTCGACGGGAGCACTCTGCAGCACGGCGAGCGCGGCCCCGAGGTCGGCGGGCTCGAGGACCCGCGTCGATGATTGCGTCAACACGCCAGGCCCTCACCTACACATCCGCTGATGCTCGCACTGTACCCCGGCTTTTTTACGGCTTGGGGCGAGTGGGGTGGGGACGGGTTCGCCGGTACGGGCGTGGGCCCGGCCCACTCCTGGCGGACCGGGCCCACTCCGGGGGACCGTCAAACTACGAAATCGAGACCGAGGGCTCGCCGCTCTCGACGCCGTCCTTCTCCATCTGCTCGGCGATCTTCATGGCCTCGTCGATCAGGGTCTCGACGATCTTCGACTCGGGGACGGTCTTGATGACCTCGCCCTTCACGAAGATCTGGCCCTTGCCGTTGCCGGAGGCGACGCCCAGGTCGGCCTCGCGGGCCTCGCCGGGGCCGTTGACGACACAGCCCATGACGGCCACGCGCAGCGGGACCTCCATGCCCTCGAGGCCGGCAGTGACCTCCTCGGCGAGCTTGTAGACGTCGACCTGGGCACGGCCGCAGGACGGGCAGGAGACGATCTCCAGCTTCCGCGGACGGAGGTTCAGGGACTCCAGGATCTGGTTGCCGACCTTGATCTCCTCGACCGGCGGGGCGGAGAGGGAGACGCGGATGGTGTCGCCGATGCCCTCGGCGAGCAGCGCGCCGAAGGCGACGGCGGACTTGATGGTGCCCTGGAAGGCGGGGCCGGCCTCGGTGACGCCGAGGTGCAGCGGGTAGTCGCACTGGGCGGCGAGCTGGCGGTAGGCGTTGACCATCACGACCGGGTCGTTGTGCTTGACCGAGATCTTGATGTCGCGGAAGCCGTGCTCCTCGAAGAGGGACGCCTCCCAGAGCGCCGACTCGACGAGGGCCTCCGGGGTGGCCTTGCCGTACTTCTGGAGCAGGCGGCGGTCGAGGGAGCCCGCGTTCACGCCGATGCGGATCGGGACGCGCGCGTCGCCCGCCGCCTTGGCGATCTCCTTGACCTTGTCGTCGAACTGCTTGATGTTGCCCGGGTTGACGCGGACCGCGGCGCAGCCGGCGTCGATGGCGGCGAACACGTACTTGGGCTGGAAGTGGATGTCGGCGATGACCGGGATCTGCGACTTCCTCGCGATGGTGGCGAGGGCGTCGGCGTCGTCCTGGGTGGGGCAGGCCACGCGCACGATCTGGCAGCCGGAGGCGGTCAGCTCGGCGATCTGCTGGAGGGTGGCGCCGATGTCGGACGTACGGGTCGTGGTCATCGACTGGACCGACACGGGGGCGTCGCCGCCGACCGCCACCGATCCGACCTGGATCTGCCGGCTCTTGCGCCGCTCGGCGAGCTTGATCGGAACGGTCGGGATACCGAGAGAGATCGCGGTCATCAGCTGTACAACCCCAAGGTGTGGTTCATCCGGCTCAGGTGCTTCGAGGTATTCGAGGTTACCGCCCCTACGGCCGGTGGCCGGACACCGCACGGGTTCCGGCCACCGGAGTCGCTCCGTCGTCAGGTGAGTTTCACCGGGTTGACGACGTCGGCGACGAGGACGAGCAGGGTGAAGCAGACGAAGACTCCAGCGACGACATACGCGACGGGCATCAGCTTCGCGACGTCGAACGGGCCCGGGTCGGGCCGCTTGAAGATCCGCGCGGCGTGCCGGCGGACCGACTCCCACAGGGCGCCGGCGATGTGGCCGCCGTCGAGCGGGAGCAGCGGGAGCATGTTGAACAGGAACAGCGACACGTTGAACATGACCAGCAGGTTCATGAACCAGACGAGGATCGTCTGGGGCGGCGCGTCCACGGTCATCAGCTCGCCGCTGATGCGGGCGGCGCCGACGACGCCGACGGGCGAGTCCTGCTTGCGTTCGCCGTCGCCGAAGGCGGCGTCCCACAGGGCGGGGATCTTGCCGGGCAGCGCGAGGACGGATTCGACGCCGGCCTGGAGCTGCTGGGACATCCGGTCGGCCGACTGTCCGAAAGTGAGCGGGACGACTTCGCGGCCCGATTCGAAGCCGAGGTAGCCGGCGGAGACGTACTGGAGGGGCTGGACGACGTTTCCGTCGGCGTCCTTCTTGAGGACCTTGTTCTCCAGGAGCGTCGCCTTCAGGCCCACTTCCTTGCCGTCTCGTTCGACGGTGAGGGTGGCGGGGCCGGTGGTGGCGCGGATGCGGTCGGAGAGGGTGTTCCAGTCGGAGACCCGCTCACCGTCGAAGGCCACGATCCGGTCGCCCTTGAGCAGGCCGGCCGCCTTCGCGGGCGAGGGCCGGTCGCTGGGCTTGCAGGCGTCGCGCTTCTCGCTCTGGTCGATGACGCAGTTGGTGACGCCGGCGACCTTGGTGGTCTGGGCCTCGAAGCCGATGGCCATGGCGCTGCCGAAGAACAGGACGACGGCGAGCACCAGGTTCATGAACGGCCCGGCGAACATGACGATGACGCGCTTCCACGGCTTGCGCGTGTAGAAGAGGCGGTCCTCGTCGCCGGGCTCCAGCTCCTCGAAGGACGCCTCGCGGGCGTCCTCGATCATGCTGCGCCAGGGGGAGGTCGAGCGGGCCTCGATCCGGCCGTCCTTGCCGGGCGGGAACATGCCGATCATGCGGATGTAGCCGCCGGCCGGGATGGCCTTGAAGCCGTACTCCGTCTCGCCCTTCTTCCACGACCAGATGGTCGGGCCGAAGCCGACCATGTACTGCGGCACCCGGATGCCGAAGATCTTGGCCGTGGAGAGGTGGCCCAGTTCGTGCCAGGCGATGGAGACGAGCAGGCCCAGCGCGAACAGCACCAGACCCAGCACGTACAGGAATACCGTCATGCGCGCGCCTCCGCGATGGCCTTCGCCGAGAGTTCCCGGGCCCGGGCCCGCGCCCAGGTCTCCGCTTCCAGGACGTCCGGCACCGTCAGGGAAGTTCCCTGGCCGGGGTCGCCGTGCTCGTCGACGACCGACGTGACGGTGTCCATGATCGCGTGGAACGGCAGGTCGCCGTGGAGGAAGGCGTCCACGCACTCCTCGTTGGCGGCGTTGAAGACGGCGGGCGCGGTGCCGCCGAGTCCGCCGACGTGGCGGGCGAGGTTGACGGACGGGAAGGCCTCGTTGTCGAGCGGGAAGAACTCCCAAGTGGAGGCCTTGGACCAGTCGAAGGCCGGGGCGGCGTCCGGGATCCGCTCGGGCCAGCCGATGCCGATGGCGATGGGGCCGCGCATGTCCGGCGGGGTGGCCTGGGCGAGCGTCGAGCCGTCGGTGAACTCGACCATGGAGTGCACGTACGACTGGGGGTGGACGACGACCTCGATGCGGTCGAACGGGATGTCGTAGAGCAGGTGGGCCTCGATGACCTCCAGACCCTTGTTCACGAGCGTCGCGCTGTTGATCGTGATGACGGGGCCCATCGCCCACGTCGGGTGCGCCAGCGCCTCCGCGCGGGTCACGTGGGCCAGCTGGTCACGGGTCCGGCCGCGGAACGGGCCGCCGGAGGCGGTGACGACGAGCTTGCGGACGTCCTGGCGGCTGCCGGCGGCGAGCGCCTGGAAGAGCGCGGCGTGCTCGGAGTCGACCGGGATGATCTGGCCGGGCTTGGCCAGCCCCTTCACCAGCGGGCCGCCGACGATCAGCGACTCCTTGTTGGCGAGCGCCAGGGTGCGGCCGGCCTCCAGGGCGGCGAGCGTGGGCGCGAGGCCGATGGAACCGGTGATGCCGTTGAGCACGGTGTGGCAGGGGGAGGCGGCGACCTGGGTGGCGGCGTCGGGGCCGGCCAGGATCTCGGGCAGCGGCTCGGAGCCGTACAGCGCCTTCAGAGCCGTACGCAGGTCCTCGACCGCGTCCTCGCGGGCGACCGCGACCGTGCCGGCCCGCAGCCGGTGCGCCTGCTCGGCGAGCAGCCCGATCCGGCTGCCGGAGGCGGCGAGGGCGGTGACCCGGAACCGGTCGGGGTTGCGCAGGACCAGGTCGACGGCCTGGGTGCCGATGGAACCGGTCGAGCCGAGGACGACGATGTCCCGGCGCCCTTCGGAAACGTCGAAGGCGGTGTGCGGGTCGGCGAGAGGAGAGGGGCGATCGCTCATGCACCCCATTGTTGCCGCAAAGACTGTGCGTCCTTCACAGGGTCCGGCGGAACGCGTCGAAAGCGGCGTGAAAGTCCGGGAAGGTCTTCCGTACGCAGCCGGGGTCGTCGAACGTGATGCCGGGTGTGCGCAGGGCCGTGACCGCGAAGGACATGACGATGCGGTGATCGCCGCGGGTCGCGATCTCGGCGGGGCCGGCGGGGACGCCGGGCCGGATCTCGATCCAGTCGGGGCCGGTGGCGACGCTCACCCCGAGGCGGCGGAGGTTCTCGGCACAGGCGTCGAGCCGGTCGCATTCCTTCACGCGCGTGTTGGCTACGTCCTCGATGCGGACCGGGCCGTCGGCAAAGGGCGCGAGCGCGGCGAGGGTCGGCATGGTGTCCGAGATGTCCCGCATGTTCACGGTGAGACCGCGCAGGGTGCCGGTGGAGCGGACGGTGGTGCCCTCGGCCGTCGTCGTCACGTCGGCGCCCATGCGGCGCAGGACGCCGGTGAAGGCGAGGTCGCCCTGGAGCGCGCCGGTGCCGAGGCCGGGGACGGTGACGGCGGCGCCGGGGTGGAGGGCGGCCGCGGCGAAGAAGTAGCTCGCGGTGGAGGCGTCGGGCTCGACGGCGTAGCGCGTCGCGCGGTAGCCGGTCGGGGCGACGGTGTACGTACGGGCGCCGTCCGCTTCCTCGGTGCGGGTGATCTCCGCGCCGAAGGACCGCATCATCGCGAGGGTGATCTCGACGTACGGCTCCGAGACCAGGTCCGTGACGGTGACGGCGAGGCCCTCGGCGGTGAGCGGGCCGAGCAGCAGGAGCGCGGTGAGGTACTGGGAGGACTGGCCGGCGTCGAGGCGGAGCGCGCCGCCGCGGATGCCGCGGGCGGTGACGGTCAGCGGGTGGTGGCCCTCCCGGTCACCGTGGGTCAGCTCGGCGCCGAGCTCCGCGAGGGCCGTGGTGAGCGGGCCGAGGGGGCGGCGGCGCATCTGCGGGGAGGCGTCGAAGCGGAAGGTGCCGTGGCCGGCGGCGGCGAGGGCGGGCAGGAAGCGCGCGGTGGTGGCGCCGTCGCGGCAGTACACGTCGGCCTCGGTCCGGCCGGGCCCGGCGGGCCGCCCCTCGATGTGCCAGGCGTCCGGCTCCTGCCGTACGGCGTAGCCGAGCGCCTTCAGGCCCTCGGCGAAGCCCTCGCTGTCGTCGGAGCGCAGCGGCCGCAGGAGGGTGGTGGTGCCGTGGGCCGCGGCGGCGAGGAAGAGGGCGCGGGCGGTGACGGACTTGGAGCCGGGGATGTCGATGACGGTCACGGCGGACATCCTGCCGGGGCGGGCGGCGCGGCGGGGGTCCCGTCCGGACCGTGGACGGGACCCCTCGTACGTACGCGCGCCTCGTCAGTCGATGGTGCGGTGGACGTCCGGCCGGGTCGACGGGCCGGGGGTGGTGTCGGCGATCCACGGGCCCTCGCCGCTGGGGTCGAGGACGCCCTCCTCCAGCCAGGTGTACGTGCCGGCCAGGACGCCGTCGACGACCTTGCGGTCCAGGTCGTCGGTGTTGGCCCACAGCCGTCCGAAGAGTTCGTCGGTACGGAGCCTGGCCTGGCGGCAGAAGACGTCGGCGAGCTGGTGCGCCGGGCGCCCGTGGTCACCGGTGGCGCGCAGCAGTTCGGCCCGGACGCAGACCGCGCTCATCGCGAAGAGTTCGGCGCCGATGTCGACGATCCGGCCGAGGAAGGCCTGCTTGAGTTCCATCCGGCCCTGCCAGCGGGACATCGCGTAGAAGGTGGCGCGGGCGAGTTTGCGGGAGGTGCGCTCGACGTACCGCAGATGGGTCGCGAGGTCGCCGAACTCCCCGTACGCGCCCGGGATCTGCCCCTGCCCGGCGACGAGCTTCGGCAGCCAGCGGGCGTAGAAGCCGCCGGCCTTGACGCCCGCCCTCGCCTTCTCGGCGAGGTCCTTGTCGGGGTCGATGATGTCGCCCGCGACGGCGAGGTGGGCGTCGACGGCCTCGCGGGCGATCAGCAGGTGCATGATCTCCGTCGAGCCCTCGAAGATCCGGTTGATGCGCAGGTCGCGCAGGAGCTGTTCGGCGGGGACCGCGCGTTCGCCGCGGGCGGCGAGCGACTCGGCGGTCTCGTAGCCGCGGCCGCCCCGGATCTGGACCAGCTCGTCGGCGATGCGCCAGGCCATCTCGGAGCCGTACAGCTTGGCGAGCGCCGCCTCGATCCGGATGTCGTTGCGGTCCTCGTCGGCCATCTGGGAGGCGAGGTCGACCACGGCTTCGAGGGCGAAGGCGGTGGCGGCGATGAAGGAGATCTTGGTGCCGACGGCCTCGTGGCGGGCGACCGGCTTGCCCCACTGCTCGCGTTCCGCCGCCCACTCGCGGGCGATCTTCAGACACCACTTCCCGGCGCCCGCGCAGGCGGCGGGCAGCGACAGCCGGCCGGTGTTGAGCGTGGTCAGCGCGATCTTGAGGCCGGAGCCCTCGGGACCGATGCGGTGCGCGGCGGGGACGCGGACCCGGTGGAAGCGGGTGACGCCGTTCTCCAGACCGCGCAGACCCATGAAGGCGTTGCGCTGCTCGACGGTGATGCCGGGCGAGCCGGCCTCGACGACGAACGCGGTGATGCCACCGCGGTGGCCCTCGGAGGCGGGGACGCGGGCCATGACGACGAGGAGTTCGGCGATGACGCCGTTGGTGGTCCACAGCTTCACGCCGTCGAGGACGTACGCGTCGTCGCCGTCGGGTACGGCGGTCGTCGCCAGCCGGGCCGGGTCCGAGCCGACATCGGGCTCGGTGAGCAGGAACGCGGAGATCGCGCCGCGCGCCAGGCGCGGCAGGAACGCGTCCTTCTGTTCCTGGCTGCCGAACAGTTTCAGCGGCTGCGGTACGCCGATCGACTGATGCGCGGAGAGCAGCGCGCCGACCGCCGGACTGACCGAGCCGACCAGGGCGAGGGCCCGGTTGTAGTACAGCTGGGTGAGGCCGAGGCCGCCGTATTTCGGGTCGATCTTCATCCCGAAGGCGCCGAGCGCGCGCAGGCCGTTGATCGTCTCGTCGGGGATCCGCGCCTCGCGTTCGATACGGGCGGCGTCGACGCCGCTCTCGCAGAAGGCGCGCAGCTTGGCGAGGAACGCCTCGCCGCGCCGGACGTCCTCGTCGGCGGGCAGCGGGTGGGGGTGGATGAGGTCGAGGCGGAACCGGCCGAGGAAGAGTTCCTTGGCGAAGCTCGGCTTGTGCCAGTCCTGCTGGCGGGCCGCCTCGGCGACCTGCCGGGCCTCGCGTTCGGTGACCTTGGGCGACCGCTGGGTGGGTGCGGACATGAGGGGCTCACCTCGCCGCTCGTCGGGGCGTGGAGCCTGGTGGCTCCCTGTCCGTCGTACCCGAAATCTCCGCTTCGGGAAAGCGGGGTGGCGGGGAGTTGTCGCGCGGGGAGTCGTCGCGCGGGGAGGGAGCGGGGGTCCGGGCGCGAGGGTCCGGGCCCGGGGGTCCGGGCGCGTGGCACGGCCGTTCCCGGCGTACGGCCGACGGCCGGAGCCCCCGCACAGTGGGCTCCGGCCGTCGGTCTTCCTCACCCGTACGGCCGAAACCGTACGGGAGTCATCATCTCGGTCGGTCCGAGGTCTCAGAGGGCGAGGCCCGTCATGACCAGGGAACGCTCGTAGGTGTAGTCGTCCATCGCGTAGCGGACGCCCTCACGGCCGACGCCGGAGCGCTTGGCACCGCCGTACGGCATCTGGTCGGCACGGTACGACGGGACGTCGCCGATGATCACGCCGCCGACCTCGAGGATGCGGTGGGCGCGGAAGGCGGCCTGCAGGTCGTGCGTGAAGACACCGGCCTGGAGGCCGAAGTCGGAGTCGTTGACCATGGCGAACGCCTCGGCCTCGCCGTCGACCTTGGTGACGGTCAGGACCGGGCCGAAGACCTCGCAGCGGGCCAGGGTGACGTCGGCCGGGAGGTCGGTGAGGACGGTCGGGGCGTACGTCGCGCCGTCCCGCTTGCCGCCCGTGAGCAGCGTGGCGCCGGCCGCGACGGCCTCGTCCACCCAGGACTCGACGCGCTGCGCGGCGGCCTCGTCGACGAGCGGGCCGACGTCCGTGGCGTCGTCCGCCGGGTCGCCGGTGACCTGCGCCTCGACGGCGGCGACGATCTTCGGCAGCAGACGGTCGTAGACGGAGCCGTCCACGATCACGCGCTGCACGGAGATGCAGGACTGGCCGCCCTGGTAGTTGGAGAACATCGCCATGCGGCCGGCGGCCCAGTCGAGGTCGGCCTCGGAGGACCAGTCGGGCAGCACGACGGCGGCGGCGTTGCCGCCGAGCTCCAGGGTGCAGTGCTTGTGCGGCACGGACTGCTGGATGGCGTAGCCGACCTTGTCCGAGCCCGTGAAGGAGATGACCGGCAGGCGCTCGTCCTGAACGAGGGCGGGCATGCGGTCGTTCGGGACCGGGAGGATCGACCAGGAACCCGTCGGCAGGTTCGTCTCGGCCAGGATCTCGCCCAGGATCAGGGAGGAGATCGGGGTGGCCGGGGCCGGCTTGAGGATGATCGGGGCGCCGACGGCGATGGCCGGGGCGACCTTGTGCGCGGCGAGGTTCAGCGGGAAGTTGAACGGCGCGATGCCGAGCACGACACCCTTGGGGATACGGCGGACGAGCGCGAGCCGGCCGACGCCGCCGGCCTCGGTGTCGAGGCGCTGGACCTCGCCGCCGTTCCAGCGGCGGGCCTCCTCGGAGGCGAAGCGGAACACGGACACGGCACGGCCGATCTCGCCGCGCGCCCACTTGATCGGCTTGCCGTTCTCGGCGGAGATCAGCTGGGCCAGCTCCTCGGTGCGCTCGGCCAGCCGCTTGGCGACGTGGTCGAGGGCGGCGGAGCGGACGTGCGCCGGGGTGGCGGCGAACTCGTCGACGACGGCGTGCGCGGCGGCGACGGCCTCCTCGACCTGAGCCTCGGTGGGCACGGAGACGGTGCCGACCAGACGTCCGTCGTACGAGTTCGTGACGTCGAAGGTCGTCTCGCCGGTGGCCTCGCGGCCGGCGATCCAGAAGCCGTGGGTGGTCGTCATCGCGTCCCGGCCCTTTCCGTTGGGGTGGGTGGTTGGTTCGAGGTGATCTCACGCTCTCGTGACACGTTAGGGCGAACCGGGCTCACGGTCGCTTGTCCGGTGTGGAGTGGTGAGGACGGGGATACTGGCCGCTTTGGCGGGAAGAAGGACTGCGGTGACAGGGCCGTGGGGCGGGCCCCGCCCGTGTGCAGGTCCGGGAAACAGCGACGGTCGGCGCCGGTCGGCGAGGTCAGCGCCGTCGTTCCGTCGAGACGATGAGACACACCCCGGCCACGACGATCAAACCGCCGAGGACGATCGGCCAGGTCAGGGCCTCGTCGAGGAGGAGGGCGCCGAGGGTGACGGCGACGATGGGGTTGACGTAGGCGTAGGTCGCGACGAGCGAGAGCGGCGCGGTCTGGAGCAGCCAGGCGTACGCGGTGAAGGCGATCAGCGAGCCGAAGACGACGAGGTAGGCGAGGCCCGTCCAGGAGCGGGCGGAGACGGCCGCCAGGTCCAGGCCGCGCTGCTCGCCGCGCGCCAGGCCGACGCCGAGGCCCGCGAGGCCGCCGGCCAGCATCTCGTACGCGCTGGCGGTGAAGGGGTTCGCGGGCATCGGGATCCGGGACGACGCGAACGAGCCGAGCGACCAGAGCAGGGTGCCCGCGATCACCAGGGCGAGCCCGCCGGCGTGCACCTCGCCGCTGAGGCTGGGCAGGGCGAGCACCGCCAGACCGGCGAGGCCGAGCAGGACACCCGCGGCGCCGCCGAGCGTGGGCCGGTCCCCGGTGAGCGCCTTGAGGACGACGACCCAGGCGGGCACGACGGCGACGAGCAGCGCGGCGAGACCGGAGGGGATGGAGGTCTCGGCGAGCACGATGAGCCCGTTGCCGCCGAGGAGCAGCATCAGGCCGACGACGGCCGCCGAGGCCAGCTGACGCGGGCTCACCTTCAGCGCGGCGGGCCCCTGCCGCCAGGCGATGATCCCGGCCAGGATCACGCCCGCGGCGACGAACCGCGCCCCGGCGGACAGGAACGGGGGCAGGGTCTCGACGACGACACGGATCCCGAGGTACGTGGATCCCCACACCACGTACACGATGCCGAGCGCCACCCAGACGGCGGCGGGTATCCGGCGGCCGGACCCCGGGGCGGGCGGGGACGAGGGCTCCGCGGGGAGGCCGGAACCGGTGGAAGAGGAGGGGGACGGGGAGAGGGACGGGGAGGGGGAGGCAGCGGCGGGGGTGGAGGCGGACGCCGAGGCTGCGGGGTCGGCGGCAGGGCTTGTCATGCCCAGGAGAGTAAGCAGCGAGATGCCGCCTGACCAGTAATTTTGCCCGGGATCGGGCAGGAAACCGCTACGCGCGACCGTCCTCGGTGGCCTTGAGGGCCAGCCACAGCTCCATCCGTACGTCCGGGTCGTCGAGCGAGCGGCCGAGGATCTCCTCCACGCGCCGCATCCGGTAGCGCAGGGTGTGCCGGTGGACGCCGAGATCGGCGGCCGCCGCGTCCCACTGGCCGTGCCGGGAGAGCCAGGCACGCAGCGAGGCGACGAGATCGCCGCGGCCGGTGGCGTCGTGGACGTACAGCGCGCGCAGCAGGCCGTCGGCGAACGCGCGGACGGCGTCGTCGGCCAGCAGCGGCAGCACCGATCCCGCCGCGACGTCCTCGTGCTCGACGAGCGTCCGGCCGCGCCGCCGGGCCACCGACAGGGCCTGTTCGGCCTGCTTGAAGGCGGCGGCCGCGGCGAGGGAACCGGCCGGGGCGGACAGGCCGGCGACGAGGCCGGTGTCCTCCGCCTTGCGTCCGGCATACCGCTCGCAGGCCGTGACCACCGCTCCCCCGGCACCGGCGAGGACCACGAGGCGGCCGGCGGCCGCCGGTCCCCCCGGATCGGGCTCGGTCACCACGGCCAGGACCGACTCGCCGGCCCGGGCGGCCGCCGACTCCAGGGCCTCGCCGAGCTCGTCGAGCGGCGTCTCGCCGAACTCGCCGGCCGTCCCCGGCCCGTCCGCCGGCGCGGCCGGTTCGGCGATGAGCAGCCGGAACGGCGCGTCGAGCAGCCCGCCGTACAGATCCCCGGCCACGGCCTTCGCGTGGTCGGTCTGCCCGGCGAGCAGCATCCGCAGGACGGCCGCGCCCAGCCGGTGTTCGGCGGCCCGGAGCGAACGGGAGCGCTCCGTCGTGAGCGTCAGCAGGGCGATGGCGGAGTGCACCGCGTACCGCTCGGCGGTGCCCAGCGGCGCGCCCGTACCGACCGCGAGCGCCCCGCGCACCCGGCGTCCGGTGCCCAGCGACTGCAGCTCCACCCGGTCCTCGTCCTCGGTCCCGCCGACCACGGTGCTGGCGGGCGCCGACCGCTCGCGGAACCGCTCGACGTCGGGGGCGAGCCGGGCCGCCCGGCGCGCGGCCCACTCGGGCGCGACGGCGAGGACGGAGCCGGAGGTGTCGTACAGCGCGACCCAGCCGTCGAGGTGCGCGGCGAGCCGGGCGACGACGGCGTCCGGCCCCTCGGCGAGCGCGGCCCGGGTCAGCTCGCGCTGCACCTCGAAGCCGGCCGTGACGGAGTGGTACTGCTCGGCGGCGATGGCCGCCGAAACGGCCTTGCTGATGGCGAGGAACGGGGTCGGCCGGGGCACCGCCAGCAGCGGCAGATGCTCCTCACGGGCCGCGTCGACCAGCGCCGCCGGGATGTCCTCGTAGGTGACGCCGACCGCGAAGCCGAGGCCGACGACCCCGGCGCCGCGCAGCCGCCGCACGTACCGCCGCATCGCCTCGGGGTCCTCGGCGTCGAGGGTGAGCGCGGTGGTGAGCAGCAGCTCGCCGCCCTCCATGTACGGGACGGGGTCGGCGAGCTCGCTGACGTGCGCCCAGCGCACGGGGACGTCGAGGCGGTCCTCACCGGCGCGGACGGTGAGTTTGAGCGCCGGGTGCTGGACAAGCGAGGCGAGGGTGGGCGGCATCGTGAACCGTCGGATCGGGGGACCGGGGAGGGAGGCGGAGGCACGCCGTCCACCAGGGCGGCGTGTCCTCCTCGATTGTGCCAGCCCGCGCCGGTCTCGCGCGCATCGTCGCAGGTCGGCCGGGATCGGGCGGTGGGGTGGGGAGCGATCGGGTTCGGGGCGGGTTCGGTTCGCTCAGCCCCGGCCGGCCGGGCGCAGGTCGACGAGGAGCGGCGGGGTGTGATCGCCCCGTACGTCGGTGAGCGACAGGACGGCGTGGCCGGGCGGGACGGCGTGCGCCAGGTCGGACGCCGACCAGCGCTCGCGCTCGACCTCCCGGACGGTGACCGCCTCGGTGGTGACCGCCTTGCCCGTCACCTTCTTGCGCAGGAAGTGGACGAACCGGGTCATCGGCTGGTCGGCGAAGACGGTGTGGTGGGCGACCTCGGTCGTCTCGAACCGTTCGGTGCCCCACGCGTCGGCGAAGGCGCGGCCGTCCCAGGTGGGGATGCCGGAGAAGGCCATCCGGCAGCCGACCACCGCGAGCAGCGGCCCGCGCAGCGCCTCCGGCACCTCGGCGAGGGTCCGCAGGGCGAGCACGACACCGGCGTTCTGCGGGCGCAGCCTCTGCAGGGCCCGTACGGTCCCCTGGGTAAGCGCCCCGGCCGCGTCGTCGAGCACGAGACAGGCGAAGTGCCCGCGGCCCGCGCCCGACCCCGCACCCTGCCGGTCCCGGTCCCGGGTGACGGCCTGGAACTGGGCCAGGATGAGCCGGTTGAGCAGCCGGGACGCCTCCTCGTGGGCGCCCTCGGGCAGGCTGATCCGCACCCGGATGGGGTGGCGGGCGACGGCCCGCAGCGAGAAGCCCCGCCCGTCGCCCGCGTCCGCTCCCCCACCGAAGAACTCGGCGAAGACGGGCCGGTCGAGGGTCGCGAGCCGGTCGGCGAGCACGGGGCCGGGATCCCCGGCCGTGCCGGTCTGCCGGATCCGGGACTCCAGCTCGCGGCGCATGGCCGTGGCGCTCTGCCCCTGGTCCTGCGGGAGCAGGTCGAGCAGCGTCTGCAGGGTGCCGGGGCCGGCTTCGAGCAGTTCACGGAGGACCGGCACGGTGGGGAAGCGCCCGTACGCGGCCCGGTAAGGGCCGATGAGCTGGGCGAGCACGGTGGCGGCGCGCCGGGTCTCCAGGCCCTCCAGGTCGCCGACGAGCCCTTCGGCGAACAGGACGGCGGCCTCGTCCGGGTCGGTCGCCCCGGCGTACAGGTCCAGGTCGTGCGGGGAGGCCGGGTCGCCGAGCCGGATGACGACGTCGTACGCCGCGTCCGGGCCGAGCGGCGCCCCCGCCTCGCCGACGGCGACGACGGCGCAGCCGCCGGTGAGCGCCTGGAGGGTGAGCGATTCGACGACCGGCGCGACGAGCGCGCGGGTCTTGCCGGCGCCGGACGGGCCGACGGCGAGCAGCGAGGTGCCGAGCAGCGCGGGGTCGAGGGCGAGTCCGGCGCCCACGTACGCGGCGGGGGCGCGGTCGGCCGCCGCGTACCGGCCGACGCGCACCTGGCCGAGGAACAGGTCGTGCTCGGCGACCCGGATCGGCAGGTCGCGGTCGCCTGAGGGGTGGGCGGCAGCGCCGCCGCCCTCGCCGAGCAGCGCGCCGACGAGAGCGGCCCGGCCCACACCGTCACGGGCGGTGCCGTCCCAGGCCCGGCGGACCCGCGCGACGTCGACGTCGTTCATCCGCCCGCCGGCGACCTCGGCCACGAGCCGGTCGGCGGCGCGGTACTCGCCCGCCTCCCGGAGCTCGGGCCACTGGGAGGGCGGGGCCTCGGGGCCGGTGGGGACGGGGGCGGGCGGGTTCTGCACGGCACGGCGGGCGCGCCACAGGCCCTTCCAGTCGCCGACGCGGGCGAAGGGCCAGACGACGAGGGCCGTGATCAGCGCGTACAGGGTGTAGACGAGGACGGGCGAGGAGAACGCCTCGAACCCGCCGGTGAGCAGGGCCACCGCGGAGAGCACGGCGGACGCGAGCGGCAGCGGGTCCCAGTCGAGACCGAAGGCCTCGGGCCAGACGAAGACGAGAGCGACCAGCGCCATGGCTCCCGCGAGGAGAGCCCGGACCGTGGGGTTGTACCGGCCGAGGTAGTGCCGACTGATCTTGCCCCAGGAGCCGAGGAAGCCTGCCGCGCAGACGATTCCGACGAGAAAGGCACTGTCGAACAGCGAGCGCGCCGCGGAGCCGTGCCAGTCCACGGGGGCGGTGGTGCCCGGATACCACCACTCTTTGGGGGTCAGCAGCCACAGCATCTCGATCTTGTACGGGAAGACCTCGCGACGCCACGCGGCCCAGAGAAGCAGAGCGACCGCGAGCGGGATCAGCATGCCGGCGACGGTGATGGGCGCCAGCCGCTCGGGGCCGTCGGGCTCCGGCCGCACGTAACGGAATCGCCAGACCCCCGGCCCGACCCTCGGCCGCGGGGCGTCCATCCACGTGGCGACGGCGGACCGGGGCGGGGCGGCGGGCGGGGGTGTACGGGGCGGCGGGGGCGCGGTCTTGCCCGCGTCCCCGCCAGTGACCTGCCCGGCCCCGCCCCCCGGCGCGTACCCCGGTACGGGTGGGGTGGGCGGCTGTGCCGGTGGGCCGGCCGGAGCGGGGGGCACCCGGTCCGGCACCGGCGGTGCCGACGGGCGCGGCAGTCCGGCCGCCCCCCGGGTGTCGCTCGTCTCGTACGTGCCGTCGCTCTCCATGAACCCCTGCCCCCTGACCAGCCAGGTCTCCGCAACTGTGCCGGCGTCAAATCTAGTGGTCGCGGGCCGCGCCGGAAGGCTTTCCCCCACCCGGACGGCCGATCCCGGGCCGCCCGCCCCATCGGCCCACGACACCCCCGCCATGTCCACCGCGGACAAGGCGACCCCCGCCACCACTCCCGATCGGCGCATGCCGCACCGCGCCCGCCGCGCCTAGCCTGCGGAGGAAACCCGCAAGTGCGTCCAGAACACCCCCAGGAGCCCCGCATGAACGCTGTCCCGCAGGAGCGGCGCGTCGTCACCGCCATCCCCGGCCCGAAGTCGCAGGAGCTTCAGGCCCGCCGCCTCGACACGGTCGCCGGTGGCGTGGGCTCCACGCTGCCGGTGTTCACCAAGCGGGCCGGCGGCGGCATCATCGAGGACGTCGACGGCAACCTGCTGATCGACTTCGGCTCCGGCATCGCCGTGACCTCCGTCGGCGCCTCCGCCGAGGCCGTCGTACGCCGCGCCTCCGCGCAGCTCCAGGACTTCACCCACACCTGCTTCATGGTGACGCCGTACGAGAGCTACGTCGCGGTCTGCGAGGCGCTGGCCGAGCTGACGCCGGGCGACCACGCCAAGAAGTCGGCGCTGTTCAACTCGGGCGCCGAGGCGGTCGAGAACGCGGTCAAGATCGCCCGTTCGTACACCAAGCGCCAGGCCGTCGTCGTCTTCGACCACGGCTACCACGGCCGTACGAACCTCACGATGGCGCTGACGGCGAAGAACATGCCGTACAAGCAGGGCTTCGGTCCGTTCGCGCCCGAGGTCTACCGCGTGCCGGTGGCCTACGGCTACCGCTGGCCGACCGGTGCCGAGAACGCCGGCCCGGAGGCCGCCGCCCAGGCCATCGACCAGATCACCAAGCAGATCGGCGCCGACAACGTCGCCGCGATCATCATCGAGCCGGTGCTCGGCGAGGGCGGCTTCATCGAGCCGGCCAAGGGCTTCCTGCCGGCGATCGTGAAGTTCGCCAACGACAACGGCATCGTCTTCGTCGCGGACGAGATCCAGGCCGGCTTCTGCCGGACCGGTCAGTGGTTCGCCTGTGAGGACGAGGGCATCGTCCCGGACCTCATCACCACCGCCAAGGGCATCGCGGGCGGTCTGCCGCTCGCCGCCGTGACCGGCCGCGCCGAGATCATGGACTCCGTCCACGGCGGTGGCCTGGGCGGCACCTACGGCGGCAACCCCGTCGCGTGCGCCGGTGCGCTGGGCGCCATCGAGACCATGAAGGAGCTCGACCTCAACGCCAAGGCGAAGCGGATCGAGGAGGTCATGAAGGGCCGCCTGACCGCGATGCAGGAGAAGTTCCCGGTCATCGGCGACATCCGCGGCCGCGGCGCCATGATCGCCATCGAGCTGGTCAAGGACCCGGTCACCAAGGAGCCGGCCGCCGCCGAGGCCGCCGCGCTGGCCAAGGCCTGCCACAACGAGGGCCTGCTCGTCCTGACCTGCGGCACCTACGGCAACGTGCTCCGCTTCCTGCCGCCGCTGGTCATCGGCGAGGACCTGCTCAACGAGGGTCTGGACATCATCGAGGGCGCCCTCGCCCGGATCTGACGGACCCGACCGATCCGACGGTTCAGCCGGACCCGGCTGAACGCGTGCGCCGGCTCGGCGAGTGACGTCGCGTGAACCGAATCCGGCCCGTGTGAAGAAGCTGTGGGGGGCCGATGGCGGAATGTCTTTCCCGCTGTCGGTCCCCCCGTCGCGTGCCGTACGGTTTCTGCAGATGAGAGAAACACCCCGGGCGGAGCCTCCCCAGCCCCGCCCACACCGTGCCTTCGCGCACACCGCTGGAGCCCTGGGCTCCGGAACTCCTCACCGATCGGATGCCCGCCCGCCCCACACCCCCCGGGGCGAGCGGCGATCCGGTCACGGCGACCGCCCCGGAACCACCCCCCCTGTTCCGGGGCGGTCGGCTGTCTTCTGGGCGCTGGTCGTCCTCGCCGTCACCACCTGGCAGGTCCTGGTCCACGGCCCCCTCTCCCGGCTCGACGAACGGCTCTCCGGCGCGCTCGTGGACACCGTCCCGCGCGGCCTGTCCGAGGCCGCCTCGGACCTCGGCAACATGACGGTCGCCCTCCCCGTGCTCGCCTGCGCGATGGCGTACGCGGCGTGGCGCGGCCGCCGGGCCGCCGCCCTCGCCGCGGGCCTCACGATGGCCGCCGTCCCGCTCCTGGTCGTCCCGCTGAAGGAATGGACCGCCCGCCCGGGCCCGCTGGAACCCTGGGCCCACGGCTACTTCCCGTCCGGCCACACCGCCACGGCGATGGTCGCGTACGTGAGCGCCGCCTACCTGGTCTCCCGCCGTCTCCTCCCCCTCGCCGTCCTGCTGACCACCGTCACGGCCGCGGGCCTGATCCTCCGCGGCTTCCACTGGCCCCTCGACGTCCTCGCCTCCCTCGCCCTCTGCCTGCCGCTGCTGCGCTGGCCGGTGTACGCGGCGCGGTACGACGGCCGGAAGGGCCGGGCCCCTCACGGGTCCGACCGCGCGGAGACGTGACCGCGCGGCCGGACGCGCCGTTAGACCTCGTGGACCGGTTCGACCCGTTGGGCCCGTTGGACCCGTTGCCCCGACCGATCGGAGACCCCCGTGAATCCGGCACCCGGCAGCACAGGAGCGGACACCGGCCACGCCGTCGTCCTCGGCTCGGGCATCAGCGGCCTGTGCGCCGCCCGCGTCCTCGCCGACTTCTACACCCGCGTCACCGTCGTCGAGAGGGACGTCTTCCCCGAGGACGGTGCGACCCGGCGGGGCGTCCCGCAGGGCGCGCACGTGCACTCGCTGACGTCCCGGGGCGCGAGCACGCTGGAGGAGTTCTTCCCTGGGATCGTCGCGGAACTGGCGGCCGACGGCGCCACCGTCGTCAACGCGCTGACCGAGCTCGACATCGTGTTCTTCGGTTCCCGCCTGCTCCGGGTGCCGCTCGGCGAGGTCCTCCAGGCGAGCCGTCCCTTCCTGGAGGACCGGCTGCGCGCCAGGGTCGGCGCGGTGCCTCACATCGGCTTCCGGCCGGGCATGGAGGCCGTCGCCCCCGTCACCCGGAACGCGACGACGGTGAGCGGGGTCCGGCTGGCCCGCCCCGGCCCGGCGGGCTCCGCCGAGGTGCTGGAGGCGGATCTCGTCGTGGACGCCATGGGTCGTGCGGGCCGCGGCGCGGCCTGGCTCGCGTCCCTGGGGTACGAGAAGCCCGCCGAGGACCGCCTCCACGTCGGCGTCGGCTACGCCAGCCGCCGCTACCGGATCGCCCCCGGCGCGGCCGGCGGGGACAAGGGCGTACTGATCGGCGCGACGCCCGCCCGTCCGCGCGGGCTGGTGCTCACCCGGCAGGAGCACGACACCTGGGTGCTGTCCCAGTACGGATTCGGCAAGGCGAACCACCCGCCGCACGCGCCCGAGGAGTTCCACCGTTTCGCGGCGGAACTCCTGCCCGCCGCCCTGCGGGACACCCTCCGGCACGCCGAGCCGCTCACGGAGGTCGCGGCCTTCGCGTACCCGGCGTCGGTGCGCCGGAACTTCCACCGGCTCCGCCGCCTTCCCGACGGCCTGGTCTCCATCGGCGACGCGGTGTGCAGTCTCAACCCGATCTACGGGGCGGGCATGACGGTCGCCGCCCTGGAGGCGGCGGCACTGCGGGACTGTCTGGCCGCCGGCACCGACGGCCTCCCCCGGCGTTTCTACCGTGCGGCGGCCAAGGCCTCGTACCTCTCGTGGCTGTTCTCCAACCTGGCCGACCGGTCCCTGCCGTACGTGCCGGGGACCCGTCCCTTCCTCACCGGCGTCTTGGGACAGGCGTTCCAGGCCACCATGCGGGCCGCGGCCGTCGACCCCGCCGTCGCCGCCGGTGTCTGGAACGCCGTCAGCCTGTCCGGTTCTCCGGCCCGACTGGCCGGCCCGCGCGTCATGGCCTCCGTACTCCGGCACGGGGCGCGCCGGCCGCGGCGGCCGCACCGTTCGTAAGACGCGCACCACGCGCGCACCACGCGCGCACCACGCATACACCCCGCACCGCTCGCACAGCTCACGTCACGGAAAGGATCGATGTCCCATGCCGCCCTTCGACGAGGACGAGCGGAAGTCCTTCATGGAGCGCTGGGTCGCGGTGTGGAACACCCCCACCCTCAGCACCGATTCCCTGGCGTTCTATACCGAGGACGCCGTCCTCGTGGACAAGGCCTTCGACCGCACGTACCGCGGCCACCAGGAGCTGTACGCGTCCTTCCGCGCCACCGAGGAAGTCCTCGCGGACATCCGTGTCACCTGCCACGACCTGCTGATCGGCCCGGCGCACGCGGTGGCCCAGCTGCGGTACGACGCGACGGTCCGCGAGCCGTTCGCCTGTCTTCCGGAGTCCAGCCGGGGGAAGGCGTTCTCGCTGTCCCTGATGTGTCTGGTCGAGTTCGCCGAGGACGGCCGGATCGCCCGCGGCACGGACGTGTACGACCGCGCGTCGGTGCTCCAGCAGCTCGGCGTCCTGCCGGACAGCCCCTGATCCGCGGGGAGGGGCTGCCCGGCCGTCAGCGGAGCGGCCGAAGCCTCAGCTCCACGGGTACGCGTCGAAGTTGCGGCTGAACGCCCACTGGTTGTAGCGGTCCCAGTTGATCGACCAGGTCATCAGGCCGCGCAGGGCGGGCCAGGTGCCGTGGGTCTGGTAGGTGCCGCAGTCGGTCTTCTTCGTGAGGCAGTTCAGGGTCTTGGTCACCTCGGCCGGGGCGGTGTGGCCGTTGCCCGCCTGGGTGGAGGCGGGGAGGCCGATGGCGACCTGGTCGGGGCGCAGGGGCGGGAAGAAGCGGTCCGCGTTGCCGGCGACCGGGAAGCCGGTGAGCAGCATGTCGGTCATGGCGATGTGGAAGTCGGCGCCGCCCATGGAGTGGTACTGGTTGTCGAGGCCCATGATCGAGCCCGAGTTGTAGTCCTGGACGTGGAGCAGGGTGAGGTCGTCGCGCAGGGCGTGGATGACCGGGAGGTAGGCGCCGGCGCGCGGGTCCTGGCCGCCCCAGGGGCCGGAGCCGTAGTACTGGTAGCCGAGCTGGACGAAGAAGGTCTCCGGCGCCATGGTGAGGACGAAGCCGGAGCCGTACTTCGCCTTGAGGGTCTTCACGGCCTGGATGAGGTTGACAACGACCGGGGTCGTGGGGTTGCGGAAGTCGGTGTCGCCGGTCTGGAGCGAGAGCGAGTGGCCTTCGAAGTCGATGTCGAGGCCGTCGAGGCCGTACTCGTCGATGATCTTCGAGACGGAGGAGACGAAGGTGTCGCGGGCGGCGGCCGTGGTCAGCTGGACCTGTCCGTTCTGGCCGCCGATGGAGATGAGGACCTTCTTGCCGGCGGCCTGCTTGGCCTTGATGGCGGCCTTGAACTCGGCGGGTGACTCGACGTTCGGGCATTCCGTCGCCGGGCACAGGCTGAAGCGGATGTCGCCGGAGGTCACCGAGGTGGGTTCGCCGAAGGCCAGGTCGATGACGTCCCAGGAGTCGGGGACGTCGGCCATGCGGGTGTAGCCGGAGCCGTTGGCGAAGCTGGAGTGGAGGTAGCCGACGAGGGCGTGCGCGGGCAGCTGGCCGCCGGGGTTGCCGCCGCCCGAGGAGGTGGTGCTGGCGGTGACGGGGGCGGAGGGGGCGGATTCGCCCGCGTCGTTGGCGGCCGTGACCCGGAAGGTGTAGGCGGTGCCGGGGGTGAGGCCGGTGGCGGTGTACGAGGTGCCGGTGACGGTCGCGACGACGGCGGAGCCCTGCTGGACGCGGTACGAGGTGGCGCCGGGCACGGCGGGCCAGCTGAGTCCGATCGTGGTGGCGGTCGCGGAGCCGGCGGTGAGGCCCGTGGGGGTCGCGGGCGGCCGGCCGGGGTCGCCGCCGGGGCCGAGCAGGGACAGGTCGTCGGCCTGGTAGGCGCCGGTGCCGTACCAGCCGTGGGTGTAGATCGTCACCGAGGTGGTGCCGGACCCGGTGGTGAAGGTGGTGCCGAGCCGCTGCCAGTCGGGGGCGGACTGGGTCCAGGTGGAGACGTCGGTCGTGCCGGTGCCGGACGCGCCGAGGTAGACGTAGCCGCCGCGCACCCAGCCGCTCAGCGTGTACGTGGAGTCGGGCCGTACGGCCACGGTCTGGGAACAGCGGGCGTTGTCGCCGCCGGCTGGGGTCGCTTGCAGGGCCTTGGTGCCGCTGCGCACGGGGGAGGTGACGGCGGCGCCGCTGCCCGCCGTACAGCTCCAGCCGTCCAGACCGGACTCGAAGCCGCCGTTGCGGGCGAGTTCGGTGTCGGCGGCGTGGGCCGCGGGGGTGAGCGCCACGAGTCCGCCGGCGGCCAGAAGGCCCGCCAACGCGAGGGTGAAGGGTCTGGTGCGGTCCACAACTGCCTCCGGGGATGGGGGAATCGAGGTGGTGGAGCGCGCCACAGCATGGTCCAGACCAATCAAGTGGTCAAGACCTCTGAACGAGGGGAAGGGAGGCGAGAAGGCGGGGTACGGGATACGGGAGCACGGGAGCACGAGGAGGCGGCAGTACGGGGATACGGCCGCGCAGGGGGTACAGGCGCACGGAGGTGCGGGGGATACGGGAGTACGGGATACGGGAGTACGGGGGGGTACGGGATACGGGGGTACGGGATACGAGGCGCGCGCTACGGGAACCGGCGCGCCGGACCGTCGGGCCGGTCCGCCCCGCTCACCCCTCGCCGCCTCCCCCGGCCCGCCGTGCCGCCGCCTCGTGCATCGCGAGTTCCAGCAGCGCGACGTCGGTGAGCGTGCCCGCGGCGTCCGGGGACACCAGCCAGCGCACCCCGTCGGCCATCCGGCCCGGGTACGGGACGACGACCCAGGTGCCGTCGCCCGCGCCGCGCACGCCGGTGCCGAGCCAGCGGTCCGTGGTGCCCGGCTCCACGAAGAAGCCGATCCGGGCGTCGCCGAAGTCGGCGAGGACGGGGCCCGGCCGGTCGACGAGCCGGGTCAGCACCTCGAGGGTGGGCCGGCCGAGCGTGGCGGGCAGGATCAGGACGTCCCAGCGGCGGCCGGCGGGCAGCAGCGCGACCCCGTGCGGGTTGCGCTCCCATTCGAAGCGGCAGGCCTCGGGGTCGGGTGCGGCCGACACCAGCCACTCCACGGCACTCCTGGCCTCCATGGCAGTCATCGCGCGATCTCCTCTCTCCGTGCGGGCCCGCCCGATGCGGGTCCCACACGGAGAGAGGAGGCCATCTCCCGGATATGACGCGGGTTCAGATATCGCCTTATGTGACCTGCGTCACATCATCGCGAAGCGCTCAGCTGTCGAAGCCGAGGCCCAGCCGGTCCATGGTCTTCAGCCACAGATTCCGCCGCCCGCCGTTCTCGTCGGCCCGGGCCAGCGACCACTTGGTCAGCCCGATGCCCGCCCACGCGATCGGCTCCGGCGGGAACGGCAGCGGCTTGGAGCGGACCATGTCGAGCCGGGTGCGCTCGGTCCGCTCCCCCGCCAGCAGGTCGAGCATCACGTCCGCGCCGAAACGGGAGGCGCCGACGCCGAGGCCGGTGTAGCCGGCCGCGTACGCCACCTTGCCCTGGTGCGCCGTACCGAAGAAGGCGGAGAAGCGCGAGCAGGTGTCGATCGCGCCGCCCCAGGCGTGGCTGAAGCGCAGGCCCTCCAGCTGCGGGAAGCAGGTGAAGAAGTGCTCGGCCAGCTTCAGATACGTCTCGGGGCGGTGGTCCATCTCGGCGCTGACCTTGCCGCCGAAGGGGTAGATCGCGTCGTAACCGCCCCACAGGATGCGGTTGTCGGCGGTGATCCGGAAGTAGTGGAACTGGTTGGCGCTGTCGCCGAGGCCCTGCCGGCGGCGCCAGCCGCCGATCGAGGCCAGCTGCTCGGCGCTCAGCGGCTCGGTCATCAGCGCGTAGTCGTAGACCGGGACGGTGAACGGCCGCATCCGCTTGACCAGCGACGGGAAGACGTTGGTGCCGAGCGCGACCCGGCGGGCGGCGACCCGCCCGTACGGGGTGCGGACCACCATGCCCTGGCCGCCCGCCGCGACGAGGTCGAGCCCCGGAGTGTTCTCGAAGATCCGGACGCCCAGGTCGAGGCAGGCCCGCCTGAGGCCCCAGACCAGCTTCGCCGGGTGCAGCATCGCGGCCCCGCGCCGGTCCCACAGGCCGCCCTGGAAGGTCGGCGAGTCGACCTCGGCGCGCAGCGCGTCGCGGTCCATCAGCTCCAGGCCGTCGGCGAGGCCGAGCCGCTCGGCCTCCTCGTACATCTCGTGCAGCTCGTCGAGCTGGTAGGCCTCGGTGGCCACGTCGATCTCGCCGGTGCGCTCGAAGTCGCAGTCCAGGCCGTAGCGGGCGACGGCCGCCTCGATGGCGTCGAGGTTCTCGGTGCCGAGCCGCTCCAGTTCCGCCAGCTCGTGCGGCCAGCGGGCGAGTCCGTTGCCGAGGCCGTGGGTGAGGGAGGCGGCGCAGAAGCCGCCGTTGCGGCCCGAGGCGGCCCAGCCCACCTCGCGGCCTTCGATGAGTACGACGTCCCGGGAGGGGTCGCGTTCCTTGGCGAGGAGCGCGGTCCACAGGCCGCTGTAGCCACCGCCGACGACGAGCAGATCGCAGCGCTCGGTGCCGGTGAGGGCGGGCAGGGCGTGGGGCTTGCCGGGGTCTTCCAGCCAGAAGGGGACGGGCTGGGCGTCGGAGAGAGATTGTGCAGCGAGACGCATGGCGACTGGGGCCATGGTTTCCAACTCCTTCGTTGCCCGACCGGCTGCCGGCCGCCGTCCGCCGCCCGCGTGTCAGGCGGCGGCCGGGGGCCGACCGGTCAGGCTGTTGCTGATTTCTTGCGCCGGTTCGTGACGATCTGACCGGCCACGACCACCAGTACCGCGATGACGAACATCGCCGTGCCGATGACGTTGATCTGAACGGGGGTTCCGCGCTGTGCCGAGCCCCAGACGAACATGGGGAAGGTCACGGTGGAGCCCGCGTTGAAGTTGGTGATGATGAAGTCGTCGAACGACAGCGCGAAGGCGAGCAGCGCGCCGGCCGCGATGCCGGGCGCCGCGATCGGCAGCGTGACCCGCAGGAAGGTCTGCGCCGGCCCCGCGTACAGGTCGCGGGCGGCCTCCTCCAGGCGCGGGTCCATGGACATCACGCGCGCCTTGACCGCCGTCACGACGAACGACAGACAGAACATGATGTGGGCGATGAGGATCGTCCAGAAGCCCAGCTCGGCGCCCATGTTGAGGAACAGGGTGAGCAGCGAGGCGGCCATGACGACCTCGGGCATCGCCATCGGCAGGAAGATCAGCGAGTTGATCGCGCCGCGTGCCCGGAAGCGGTAGCGGACCAGCGCGAACGAGATCATCGTGCCGAGGACCGTGGCGCCGAGCGTCGCCCAGGCCGCGATCTGGAGGGACAGCGACAGCGAGCCGCACATGTCGGCGACGCCGCAGGGGTCCTTCCAGGCGTCCAGGGAGAACTTCTGCCACGCGTAGTTGAAGCGCCCGTTCGGCTTGTTGAACGAGAACACCATGACCACGATGTTCGGCAGGATCATGTACGCGAGCGTGAGAAGGCCCGCGATGACGACAAGGTTCCGTCGGATCCAACGCATCAGACCAGGTCCTCCGTTCCCGCTCGGCGGATGTAGAAGGTGACGACGAGCAGCACGATCGCCATGAGGATGAACGACAGGGCCGCGGCCGTCGGGTAGTCCAGCACGCGCAGGAACTGCGACTGGATCACGTTGCCGACCATCTTGGTGTCGGTGGAGCCGAGCAGCTCGGCGTTGACGTAGTCGCCGCTCGCCGGGATGAAGGTGAGCAGCGTGCCGGAGACGACACCGGGCATCGACAGCGGGAACGTGACCTTGCGGAAGGTGGTCGCCGGCGACGCGTACAGGTCCTGGGCGGCCTCGTGCAGCCGGCCGTCGATGCGCTCCAGCGAGGTGTAGAGCGGCAGGATCATGAACGGCAGGTAGTTGTACGTGAGACCGCACACCACCGCCATCGGCGTGGCGAGCACCCGGTTGCCCTCGGTCCAGCCGAGCCAGCTGGTGACGTCGAGGACGTGCAGCGCGTCGAGCGCGCCGACGACCGCGCCGCCGTCGGCGAGGATCGTCTTCCAGGCCAGCGTACGGATGAGGAAGCTGGTGAAGAACGGGGCGATGACGAGGACCAGGACGATGTTGCGCCAGCGGCCTGCCCGGAAGGCGATGAAGTACGCCAGCGGGTAGCCGAGCATCAGGCACAGCAGCGTCGCGAAGCCCGCGTACAGCAGCGAGCTGAGGAACTGCGGCCAGTACTCGCGGAAGGCGTCCCAGTAGGTCTGGAAGTGCCAGGTGACCTGGAAGCCCTGCTCCAGGGAGCCGGTCTGGACCGAGGTCGAGGCCTGGTAGACCATCGGCAGCGCGAAGAAGACGACCAGCCAGATGATGCCGGGCAGCAGCAGCCAGTACGGGACGAGCCGCTTGCGGGTGGAGGGCTTGCGCGCCTCCGGAGCCGACTCCGGCCCCGCCGCGGGCTCGTCCTTGACGAGGGTGGACGTGGTCACGAGGCGTCCTCCACCGTCTCCACACCCGCGTCGATGTCCTGGCTCGCGTCGAGCCCGAAGGTGTGCGCCGGGTTCCAGTGCAGGACGACCTCGGCGCCGGGCACCAGACGGGTGTCGCGCTCGATGTTCTGCTCGTACACCTGCAGGCCCGCGCCGGCCGGGGAGTCCACCACGTACTGGGTGGACACGCCGATGAAGGACGAGTCGACGATCCGGCCGGTGACCCGGTTGCGGCCGTCGGCGATGGTGCCCTCGTCGTCGGCGTGCGCCAGCGATATCTTCTCGGGCCGCACGCCCACCAGCAGCTTCCCGCCGGAGCGGACGGCGGACGGGGAACGGTCGCCGGGCACCTTGAGCTTGCCGCCGCCGGCGGTCACGACGATGTCGGTGCCGGTCTCGGCGACCTCGGCCTCGATGAGGTTGGAGGTGCCGAGGAAGTTGGCGACGAAGGTGGTGCGCGGGTTCTCGTACAGGTCGGCGGGCGCGCCGAGCTGCTCGACCCGGCCGCCGTTCATGACCGCGACCTGGTCGGCCATGGTCATGGCCTCCTCCTGGTCGTGGGTGACGTGCACGAAGGTGATGCCGACCTCGGTCTGGATCCGCTTGAGCTCCAGCTGCATCTGGCGGCGCAGCTTGAGGTCGAGCGCGCCGAGCGGCTCGTCGAGGAGGAGCACCTGGGGGTGGTTGATGAGCGCGCGGGCCACGGCGACGCGCTGCTGCTGGCCACCGGACAGCTGGTGCGGCTTGTGCCGGGCCTTGTCGCCGAGCTGGACCAGCTCCAGCATCTCGTCGACCTGCTTCTTCACCGACTTGATGCCGCGGCGGCGCAGGCCGAAGGCGATGTTCTCCTGGATGTCCATGTGCGGGAAGAGCGCGTAGGACTGGAAGACGGTGTTCACCGGCCGCTTGTACGGGGGGAGGTCGGTGACGTCGCGGTCGCCGAGCGAGACGGTGCCCGTCGTCGGGTCCTCCAGGCCGGCGATCATGCGCAGCGTGGTCGTCTTGCCGCAGCCGGAGGCGCCGAGCAGGGCGAAGAAGGAGCCCTGCGGCACGGTCAGATCGAGCGGCTGGACGGCGGTGAAGGAGCCGTAGGACTTGCTGATGCCGCGAAGACGGACGTCGCCGCCGGTGTTCTTGTCAGTCATGGGGTGGGTCCCGGGGATTCGTGAAGGGCGGGGGTGGGCGGACGCCGGGTCAGGCACCGATGAGCTTGGCGAACTTCTCCTCGTACGCCGTTTCCTCTGCCGAGGTGAGCGAGCGGAACGAGTGCGACTTCCGGGCCATCTCCTTGTCGGGGACGATCAGGACGTTGTTCGCGAGGTCGGGGTCGATCTTGGCGAGCTCGTCCTTCACGCCGTCGACGGGGCACACGAAGTTGATGTACGCGGCGAGCCGGGCCGCGACCGCGGGCTCGTAGTAGTAGTCCATGAGCTTCTCGGCGTTGGTCTTGTGCCGGGCCTGCGTGGGGATGAGCAGGTTGTCGCTGGACGTGATGTAACCGGCCGCCGGGATCGCGTACTTGATGTCCGGGTTGTCCGCCTGTAGCTGGATGACGTCACCGGCCCAGGCGACACAGGCCGCGATGTCGCCCTTGTCCAGGTCGGACGTGTAGTCGTTGCCGGTGAAGCGGCGGATCTGCTTCTTGTCGACGCCCTTCTGCAGCCGGCCGACCGCGGCGTCGTAGTCGGCGTCGGTGAACTTCGCCGGGTCCTTGCCCATGTCGAGCAGGGTCATGCCGATGGTGTCGCGCATCTCGGTCAGGAAGCCGACCCGGCCCTTGAGCGCGGGGTCGTCGAGCAGCTGCGTGACGGAGTCGACCTTCCGGCCGTTGGTCGCCTTGGAGTTGTAGGCGATGACGGTGGAGATGCCCGTCCAGGGGTACGAGTAGGACCGGCCCGGGTCCCAGTCGGGGGTGCGGAACTGGGCCGAGAGGTTCGCGAACGCGTGGGGCAGGTTGGCCGCGTCGAGTTTCTGCGCCCAGCCGAGGCGGATGACGCGGGCGGCCAGCCAGTCGGTGAGGTTGATCAGGTCGCGGCCGGTGTCCTGACCGGCCGCGAGCTGCGGCTTGATCTTGCCGAAGAACTCGACGTTGTCGTTGATGTCCTCGGTGTACTTGACCTGGATGCCGGTCCGTTTGGCGAACGCGGCGAGGGACGGACGGGAGTGGCCGTCCTCGCCGGTGTCCATGTACTCGGTCCAGTTGGAGAAGTTCACCGACTTCTCCTTGGCCGAGAAGTCCGTGCTGGCCGGCCCCTGGCCCTCCCGCTTGGCGGGCGGGATGCCGCAGCCGGTCAGGGCCGCGAGACCACCGACGGTGAGCGCGCCGAAGCCGCCGGCGCGCAGCATCGAGCGACGGCTCAGGGCGCCGCGGCCGCTCGTGAGCGTGCGCCGTATCGCCGCGAGCTGTGCGGCCGACAGACTGTCGGACTGGTACTGCTCCATGCGCTGTGCCCTTTCGGGATGGGTCGCCGCCAGCCGGCGGCGATCTGCTATCGGTCCCCGAAGATCGTGCGGTGCCAGTCCTTGGCCGCCACCGCGGTGTTGTCGAACATCACGTGCTTGACCTGCGTGTACTCCTCGAAGGAGTACGCCGACATGTCCTTTCCGAAGCCCGAGGACTTGTAGCCGCCATGGGGCATCTCACTGATGATCGGGATGTGGTCGTTGACCCAGACGCAGCCGGCCTTGATCTCACGGGTGGCCCTGTTCGCCCGGTAGACGTCGCGGCTCCAGGCGGAGGCGGCGAGGCCGTACGGGGTGTCGTTGGCGAGCCGGATGCCCTCGTCGTCGCCGTCGAAGGGCAGGGCCACCAGGACCGGTCCGAAGATCTCCGACTGCACGACCTCGCTGTCCTGCGGGGCGCCGGTGATCAGGGTGGGACGGTAGTATGCGCCCTTCTCCAGCTCTCCACCAGGGGCCATTCCGCCGGTGACCACGGTCGCGTAGCCGCGGGCCCGGTCCACGAAGCCGGCCACCCGGTCGCGCTGGGCGTGGCTGATCAGCGGGCCGAGGTCGGTGGCCGGGTCGGCGGGGTCGCCGAGGCGGACCGTCTCCATCAGTTCGGCGACCCGCTCCACGAAGGCGTCGAACAGCGGCCGCTGGACGTAGGCGCGGGTGGCGGCGGTGCAGTCCTGTCCGCTGTTGATGAGCGAGGCGGCGACGGCGCCGTGCGCCGCGGCCTCCAGGTCGGCGTCGTCGAAGACCACGAACGGGGCCTTGCCGCCGAGTTCGAGGTGGATCCGCTTGACGGTACGGGTGGCGATCTCGGCGACCCGCTTGCCGACGGGGGTGGAGCCGGTGAACGAGGTCATGGCCACGTCCGGGTGCCCGACGAGGTGCTCGCCGGCGACCCGGCCCGCTCCGGTCACGATGTTGACGACGCCGTCCGGGATCCCGGCGTCGGTCGCGGCCTGAGCGAACATCAGCGAGGTCAGCGGGGTCAGCTCGGCCGGCTTCAGGACGATCGTGTTGCCCGCGGCGATGGCCGGCAGGATCTTCCACGCGGCCATCTGCAGCGGGTAGTTCCAGGGGGCGATCGAGCCCACGACGCCGATCGGCTCGCGCCGGACGTACGAGGTGTGGTCGCCGGAGTACTCGCCGGCCGACTGGCCCTGCAGGTGCCGCGCGGCGCCCGCGAAGAACGCCGTGTTGTCGACGGTGCCGGGCACGTCGAACTCGGTCGTCAGCCTGATCGGCTTGCCGCACTGGAGCGACTCGGCGCGGGCCAGGTCCTCGGCCCGCTCGGCCAGCACGCCGGCGAAGCGGTGCAGCGCGTCGGACCGCTCGCCGGGCGTGGCTCCGGCCCAGTCCGGGAAGGCCGCCTTGGCCGCGGCGACGGCGTCGTCCACGTCGCCGGCCGAGGCGAGACGGTACGTGTACACGCTCTCCCCGGTCGCCGGATCGACGACGCTGTGGTCCTCGTCCGCGGTGCCAGGGCGGAGCCGCCCTCCGATGTACTGCGCGCCGTCCGTGAAGTGGTCCGACACCTGGAAGCGGTTGCCCATGACGCTCTCCGTTGTTCCCGCTCGAATTGAATGCCGATCCTGGCAGAGGCCCCCAAGGCCAACAAGGGATTCCGTTGTTGCCTTTTGGTTACTCGACGGAATCTGTCGACCATGTGTCGAGAACGGCGGTTCATTGCCGTACGAACTGTCAGTAGCGCCTGCGAGAGTGGCGTGTATGAAACCGCTTGAGGAACTGAAGGAGCAGGTCAGCGCCATGGAGATGGGCGGTGACCGGGTCAGGTGGCTGCATTTCTGGGGCCACCGGCCGCGCCCCGACGGCGAGCTGGGACCGAGTTGCCTCAGCCAGTGGTGGCCGTCCCCGTTCGTGGTGGAGGACGTACGGTACGCGACCGCCGAGCACTGGATGATGGCCGAAAAGGCGAGGCTCTTCGGCGACCCCGAGGCGGAGGCCGCGGCGCTCGGCGCCCGGACGCCCGCCGAGGCGAAGAAGGCGGGCCGGCTGGTGCGCGGCTTCGACAACGCGGTCTGGGAGCGCGAGCGGTTCGGCGTCGTGGTGGCGGGCAGCCGCCATAAGTTCGACTCGGATCCGGCGCTGCGCGCGTTCCTGCTGGGGACGGGCGAGCGCGTCCTGGTGGAGGCCAGCCCCATGGACCGGATCTGGGGCATCGGTCTCGCCGCCGACGACCCGCGCGCCGTGGAGCCGGAGCGGTGGCGGGGCCTGAACCTGCTGGGCTTCGCGCTCATGGAGGCGCGGGAGCGGCTGCGGGTGGGCGCCTCGTAGTGGGGGCGCGGAGCCGGGACGCGGAGAAGAAGGAGGACGGGGCGCGGGGCGGGCGGGCCGCTCGCGCCCCGCGCCTTCCGGGTGCCGGCGGGTCAGCGCGTCAGCGCTGGATCTCCAGCACCATGCTCGTCTCCTCCACGTTCTCGCCCCAGCCGGTGTCCGACTCGGAATAGCTGGTCACGGCCGCGACGATGACCAGGGCGAGGAAAGCGGCGCTGATCAGGGCGCCGATCGAGCCGAGCACGATGCCCGCGATCGCCATGCCGCGGTTGGTCGCCTCGCCGCGGTTGGCCTTCTTCAGACCGAGGATGCCGAAGATCAGGGCGAGGACACCGAGCACCACGCCCAGGCCGTAGAGGCAGAAGCCGGCCACCGCGATGATGCCGAGCACCATCGCGGCCGTGCCCTGGCCGTTGGAGGGGGCGGGCCCCCAGCCGGGCTGGGCGCCGTACGCCGGGTAGCCGGACGTCGTTCCGTAACCGCCGGGGAACGTGGCCGCGGGCGGGGCCGGCGGGTAGCCGTATCCGGTCGGCGCCCCCGGCTGCGCCGGCGGGGTCGGGGCGGCCGGGTAGCCGTAGGTCCCACCGGGTGCGACGGGCGGCGGCGGGATCTCCACCCCCGAGGCCATGGTCAGCTGCTCGTGCACCGACGGCGGGCCGGATATGCCCGGCGCGGGCGGGGCGGGCGCGGCGGGTGCCTCGGGCGTGGCCGGCGTCGCGGGTGCGGCAGGCGTCGCGGGCGTGGTGGGCTTGCTCAGTTCGACGCCGTCGCGGTTCGGCGGAGCCCACGGGTCCACCGGAGTGTCGTTGTTCTCGGACATGGGCCTCCCCCATCGTGGTCCCGTCATGCTACGTGGCGGTCCGTACACAGCCCGGTCCGGCCTACGATGATCCGATGACCGATCTGTCTTCCTTCATCGCCGGACTGCCGAAGGCCGAGCTGCACGTGCACCACGTGGGCTCCGCCTCCCCCCGGATCGTGGCCGAGCTCGCCTCCCGCCACCCGGACTCCAAGGTCCCGACGGATCCGGAGGCGCTGCGCGAGTACTTCACGTTCACGGACTTCGCGCACTTCATCGAGGTGTACCTGTCGGTCGTGGACCTGGTCCGTACCCCCGAGGACGTCCGGCTCCTCACGTACGAGGTAGCCCGCGACATGGCGCGGCAGAACATCCGGTACGCGGAGCTGACGATCACCCCGTACAGCTCGGTGCGGCGCGGCATCGACGAGTACGCGTTCATGGAGGCCATCGAGGACGCCCGCAAGGCGGCCGAGACCGAGCTGGGTGTGCTGCTGCGCTGGTGCTTCGACATCCCGGGCGAGGCGGGTCTGGTGTCGGCCGAGGAGACGGCGCGGCTCGCGCTGGACCGGCGGCCGGAGGGACTGGTGTCGTTCGGTCTCGGCGGCCCGGAGATCGGGGTGCCGCGCCCGCAGTTCAAGCCGTTCTTCGACCGGGCGCGGGCCGAGGGTCTGCGGTCGGTGCCGCACGCCGGCGAGACCACCGGCCCGGAGACCGTCTGGGACGCGGTGCGGCTGCTCGGCGCCGAGCGGATCGGCCACGGCACGAGCGCGGCCCGCGACCCGGAGCTGCTCGCGTACCTGGCGGACCAGCGGATCGCCCTGGAGGTGTGCCCGACCTCGAACATCGCGACGCGCGCCGTGGAGCGCCTGGAGGACCACCCGCTGCGGCGGATGGTGGACGCCGGGGTGCTGGTCACGGTCAACAGCGACGACCCGCCGATGTTCGGCACGGATCTGAACAACGAGTACGCGGTCGCGGCCCGGCTCCTCGACCTGGACGAGCGGGGCCTCGGCACGCTGGCGAAGAACGCGGTGGAGGCGTCGTTCCTGGACCAGGCCGGCAAGACCCGGCTGGCCGGCGAGATCGACGCGTACACGGAGCGGTGGATCGCGGGCTGAGACCCGCGGGCCCGGCGGGCCGGGAGCGCGGGCCCGCACAATGAGAGGTATGCAGCCCGTCACGCAGCCTCTCGCCCGGCCCGCCACGCGGTCCGTCGCCGTCGTCGGTCATCGCGGCGATCCGTACCGCGCCCGTGAGAACACCCTCGCCTCCGTCCGCTCCGCGTTCGCGCGCGGGGCGGACGCGGTGGAGATCGACGTCCGGCTGACCCGGGACGGTGTCCCGGCGCTGCTGCACGACGACACCCTGAAGCGGCTGTGGGGTCACGACCGGCCGCTGGCCTCGGTCACGGCGGCCGAGCTGACGGAGCTGACCGGCGCCGGGGTGCCGACCCTGCGCGAGGCCCTCGAAGCCGCCGGGGAGCGGCGGCTGCTGATCGATCTGCCGGGCGGCGATACGCGGACGGTGCGCGCGGTCACCGGCGTGGTGCACGAGTGCGGCGCGGGCGAGCGGGTGGCGTACTGCGCGGGCGGCGCCGCGATGCTGCGGGTACGGGCGGCGGACCCGGCCGCGGAGATCGCGCTGACCTGGAACTCGCTGGCCCCGCCGCGCCCGGTGCTGCTCGACGCGCTGCGCCCGAAGTGGCTCAACTACCGCTTCGGGCTGACAAGTCCGGAGCTGGTGGCACGCGTGCACGGGGACGGTCTGCTGGTGTCGGTGTGGACTCCGGACACGAAACGGAGCATGCGTAAGCTGATCATGAACGGGGTCGATTCGATCACCACCAATCGTGTCGACGTTCTCGCCGCCGCACTGCGAAAGGGCCGCACATGAACGACAGGATCCGCACCGACATCGCCCACAACGCCCGTGTGTGGAACTACTGGCTGGGCGGCAAGGACAACTACCCCGTGGACCGGGCCGTCGGCGACCAGGTGACGTCGCTGCACCCGAGCATCGGCGCGGTGGCGCGCGCGGACCGGGCGTTCCTGGGGCGCGTGGTGACGCAGTTGGCGGCCGAGGCCGGGGTGCGCCAGTTCCTCGACATCGGCACCGGCCTGCCGACGGTCGACAACACCCACGAGGTGGCGCAGCGGGTGGCGCCGGACGCCCGGATCGTCTACGTCGACAACGACCCGATCGTGCTGACGCACGCGCGGGCGCTGCTGACCGGCTCGGCGCAGGGCGCGACGGAGTACGTGGACGCGGACGCGCGGGACCCGGAGGCGATCGTCAAGGCGGCCGCGGAGACGCTGGACTTCTCCCGGCCGGTCGCGATCCTCATGCTCGGCATCCTCAACTTCGTCCTGGACACCGACGAGGCCCGGTCCATCGTCCGGACCCTGATGGCGGCTGTGCCCTCGGGCAGCTACCTGGTGCTCACCCACCCGACGGACGACCCCGAGCTGGGCGGCGAGGCGAACGCCGAGGCGATGGCGTTCTGGAACGCCAACGCGACGCCGCCGATCACCGCGCGCGGCCGCGCGGACTTCGCCTCCTTCCTGGACGGGCTCGACCTGTTGGAGCCGGGGATCGTGTCCTGCGCGCGCTGGGGCGCGCCGCGGGCGGCGGACGTGGCGCAGTACGGCGCGGTGGGCCGCAAGCCGTAATGGGCGCAGGGGGGACGGGGCGCGGGCGGGGGGTCCGCGAGCTCCGGGCATGGGGCGCGGCCCATCCGCAGGCCGTGGACGTCGGGATCGCGCTGCTCGTGCAGGCGGCGATGACGATGCCGTTCGTGGTGCCGCGCCCGCCCGACCTGGAGCCGGCGACCTGGTCCGCGTACGGGCTGACGACGCTGACCGTGGTGCCGCTGGTCTGGCGGCGGCGGGCGCCCTTCACGGTGCTCCTCGCGGTCCTGGCGACGAGCGGGCTCTACCGGCTGGCCCTGGAGGGGCCCGGGCAGCCGCTGCCGTACACGGGACTGGTCTGCGTGTACACCTTCGCCCTGCTGTCGCCGCCCCGCGCGCGGTACGCGGCGGGGCTGCTCGTCGCGCTGTCGGTGCCGGTGTCGGTGTGGCTCAACACCCAGTCGATGCGTGAACTCACCTTCTCCCTCTTCGTGTTCGGGGCGGCGTACGCGTTCGGCCGGCTCGCGGACGCCCGGCAGCGGGAGCAGCGGGCGGCGACGGAGCACGCGGCGGAACGGGCGGCGGCCCGTGAACGGGCCCGGATCGCCCGGGAGATGCACGACATCCTGTCGCACGCGGTGAGCCTGATGATCGTGCAGGCGGAGGCCGGACCGGTGGCGGTACGGGCCGCGCCGGCGCGGGCGGAGGCGGCGTTCGAGGCGATCTCGTCGGCGGGCCGCGACGCGATGGTCCAACTGCGGCACATGCTGGGCGTGTTGCGCGACGGGGAGCCGGGCGGCCCGGCGGCCGCGCCCCGTGCGCCGCAGCCGGGCGTGGGCGAGCTGCGGGAGCTGCTCGCGCGGGTGCGGGGCGGCGGTCTCGACGTACGGTACGCGGTCGAGGGCACCGAACGGCCGCTGCCGGCCGCGCTCGGGGCGACGGTGTTCCGGATCGTGCAGGAGGCGCTGACCAATGTGGTCAAGCACGCCCGGGCCCGGTCCGTGGACGTGCTCCTCGGCTACGAGCGTGAGGCGACGGGCCGGCCAGGCCGGCTGACGGTACGGGTGACGGACGACGGACGCGGCCCGCGCGGCGAGGGCTCCGGCGGGCACGGCCTGCTCGGGGTGCGCGAGCGGGCGGCGGCGCACGGCGGCTGGGCCGCGGCCGGTCCGGGACCGAAGGGGCGGGGGTTCGAGGTGCGGGTGGTTCTTCCTCTGGAGGCGGGATGACGGTCCGGGTGGTGGTGGCGGACGACCAGGAGCTGGTGCGCAGCGGGTTCGCGCTGATCCTGGACGTCCAGGAGGACATCGAGGTGGTCGCGGAGGCCGGGGACGGCGCGGAGGCGCTGGACGCGGTGCGCCGGCTGCGGCCGGACGTGGCGCTCCTCGACGTGCGGATGCCCCGGATGGACGGCATCGGGGCGTGCCGGGCGATCAGCGCGGAGACGGACTGCCGGTCGGTGATGCTGACGACCTTCGACACCGACGCGTACGTGTACGAGGCGCTGCACGCGGGCGCCAGCGGGTTCCTGCTGAAGGACGTACGGCGGGACGACCTGGTGCACGCGGTCCGGGTGGTCGCGGCGGGCGAGGCGCTGCTCGCGCCGTCGGTGGCACGGCGGCTGGTCGAGCAGTACACGGCGGCGGCCCCGCCGCACCGGGGGCCGGGGCGGGACGAGGCACGTCTTTCGGTGCTGACGGCGCGGGAGCGGGAGACGCTGCTGCTGCTCGCACGGGGCCTGTCGAACGCGGAGATCGCGGCGGAACTGACGGTGAGCGACCACACGGTGAAGACCCATGTGGGCAATGTGCTCGCCAAGCTGGGCCTGCGGGACCGGATCCAGGCGGTGATCTGCGCGTACGAGACGGGCCTGGTCACGGCGGGCGCTCCCCCGGCCGGGGGAGGCGGGACCGGGGGCCTCTCCCCCGGGCGGGCGAGCTTCTAGGCCGGGGAAGACCGCCGGTGCGGGCGATCCGCGGGGCGCGGCCGCTCAGCAGGATGGAGCCATCGACAACGACCGCGCCTCTCGCAGGAGTTCACCGTCATGAACCGCTCCGTCACCCGCACCCGTACGCTTCTCGCCGCGGCCCTGGCCGTGGGCATCGCGGCCGGCCCGCTGGCCTTCCCCGCCACGGCCGCGCCCTCCCCCGCCGCCACCACGCGGGCGGTCGACCCGGCCGGCTCCGCGCTCGCGCAGGTGATCGCCGGACTGCCGTCGAAGGGCGCGACGGCGGCCCTGGTCCGGGTCGGCGGCACCGAGGGAACCTGGCGGGGCACGACCGGGGTGCACGATCTGACCACCGGCCGCCCGGCCGACCCGGGCGCCCGCTTCCGCGCCGGTTCGGTGACGAAGGTGTTCACCGCCGCCGTGGTCCTGCAGCTGGCGTCCGAGGGCCGGGTCGACCTGGACCGGCCGGCCCGGGGGTACCTCCCGGACCTGATCCCCGCCACGTACGGCGAGGTGACCGTCCGCCAGCTGCTCAACCACACGCACGGCATCCCGGCGGCCGAGATGCCCGGCGACACCGTCGAGGAGTGGTACGCGCGCCGCCTGGACGTCCACGACCCGCGCGCCATGGTGCGGTCGGCGACCGCGCAGCCGCGCGAGTTCGCGCCGGGCGAGAAGCAGCACTACCTGAACATCGGCTACACGATCGCCGGGCTGCTGATCGAGCGGGTCACCGGCGACACCTACGAGCACCAGGTGGCCGCCCGCGTCCTCGGCCCGCTGGGCCTGCGCGACACGTACTCCCCCGGCACCAGCCCGCGGATCGAGGGCCCGCACAACCACGGCTACCAGACCATGCGGCTCGACGACGGGTCGACGGGGCTGCGGGACGTGACGGTGTGGGGCGCGACGGACGGCTGGGCGGCCGGGGACCTGATCTCGACGACGGCCGACCTGGAGCGGTTCACGCGGGCCCTGTTCGCGGGCCGGGTGGTGCGCGGGCCGCTCCTGGAGGAGATGTTCACGCTGCCGAAGGTGGCGGACCACAAGTCCGGCGAGCCGGCCGCGTACTCGGCCGGGCTGTCGATGAAGGTGCTCGGCAGGCGGGAGGTGTGGGGCAAGACCGGTGGCCGCTGGGGTTACAACGCGGCCATCGCCTCGACCCGCGACGGCGCCCGGACCCTGGTCTACAGCGTCAACTCCACGGACGCGAAGGGCCAGGACGTGAACCCGGTGGCACTGAAGCTCATGCTGGCGACGTTCGGGATGCCGTCGTCGTGACGGCGGGGCCGGTCAGCGCTTCGAGGCGCTTGATCAGGCGGCGTACGGCGAGCAGCGGCAGGATGCCGACGACGCCGAAGGACATGTCGATCACCGACCACCAGAACGGGATGCCGCGGACGGGCCCGCAGATCAGGGCGAGCGGCACGATGCCGACGCAGGCGATCATGCCGAACTCGACGACCCAGATGTTGCGGACGGGGTCCCGGTAGGGCCCGTAGAAGGCGACGGCGATGACGAGGTGGGCGAAGGCCAGCCAGTCGGTGCCGTAGAGGAGGTAAGGGGCGTCGGCGCCGGCGCCCTCGATTCCCGTACGGACCCGGGCGATCCACTCGGCGAGGCCGGGGAAGGCGTCGCCGAGCGGGGCGGCCCAGGAGGTCAACGCCTCGTCGAGGAGGCGGAGTTCGGTGACGAGCGGGAAGGCGGTGGCCCCGCTCAGCACCAGGCAGACGATGAAGACGACCAGCCAGACGCGGATGCGCGTGAGAAGGGCCCGTGGCCCGTTCGTGTCGCTCATGAAGGCAGCGTACGCCTTTCATGAACGTGTTCAAAAGTGGGTGGCGATCTTCCGTCCCAGGGCGTGCGAGACGGCCGTCGCCCCGGCCGCGAGCGCGAGCCCGACCGCCACGTCCCGGCCCCGGACCGGCCGCAGCACCCCGGCCCGCCGCAGCCGGCCGCGGGCCCAGAGGGTGAAGGGGATGACGACGACGGGCGAGGTCGCCGAACCGGGGGTGACCCCGCGCACGGCGGCGGCCTGCGCGAGATGGACCAGCCCGTGCAGCCCGAAGCCGTTCAACGCGCCCTGATAGAAGGCGGACCGCCCGCCGGTACGGGCCCCGGCGACGGCGGCGGAGCCGACGATCGCCGCCATCACACCCACGGCGGCCCGGAATTCACGGTCGTCGACGGCCCCGAGCGCCCTCCACACCGCCTCGGGCGCCCGCGGAAAGCGCTCGCGCAACAGCGGCAGATTGTCCCGCACCCAGCGAGGCCCGAAGGCGACTTCCTCCGCGTCGTGCAGCGCCCAGGCGGCGAACAGTCCATAGGTGACGAGTGAGTTGATCCTCGATTCGGTCATACGGACGGCTTATCACGCCGTGATCGCCCGACAGCGTCGCTCACGGCGTGCCGCGGATCTCACAGTCCGACGATCGCGTTCCAGCGCTTGGCGAACTCCGTGCGCTCCTCGGGCTTGATGTCCCGGGCGATGGCCAGCCGCTTCCGCATGTCGTCGTCGGGGAAGATCAGCGGGTCCTCGGCGAGGGCCGCCAGTTCCTCGTCGCCGGAGTCGGCGAGGACGTCCCGGGCAGCCGGCACGGGGCAGACGTAGTTGACCCAGGAGGCCAGTTCGGCGGCGACCTCGGGCTCGTAGTAGTAGTCGACGAGTGCCTCGGCGCTGGTCTTGTGCTGTGCCAGGTTGGGAATCATCAGCGACTCGGCCCACAGTTCGGCGCCCTCCTCGGGCACCACGAACTCGATGTCGGGGTTGTCGGCCTGGAGCTGGATGACGTCGCCGGAGTAGGCCTGGCAGGCGAGCACGTCGCCGGTCGACAGGTCCTTGATGTAGTCGTTGCCGGTGAAGCGCCGGATGTGCTTGGTGCGGACGAGCTTGTCGATCTGGTCGCACAGACGGTGGAAGTCGTCGGCGGTCCAGCGGGTGACGTCGGCGCCGTTGCCCTGCATGAGCAGCGCGAAGGACTCGTCGAGCCCGGACAGCAGGGTGACCTTGCCGCGCAGGTCGGCCGCCCACAGGTCCTTCGTGGAGCGGATCTCCCGGCCGAGCTTCTTGCGGTTGTACGCGATGCCGGTGATCCCGGACTGCCAGGGCACCGAGTGCGTCCGGCCCTGGTCGAAGGCGGGCGAACGCAGCAGCGGGTCGAGGTACTTGGCGACGTTGGGCTGCTTCGCGCGGTCCATCTCCTGGACCCAGCCGAGGCGGACGAAGCGGGCGGCCATCCAGTCGCTGATGACGACGAGGTCGCGGCCGGTCTCCTGGTGGTTCATCAGAGCCGGGCTGATCTTGCCGAAGAACTCGTCGTTGTCGTTGATCTCCTCCTTGTACTGGACGGAGATCCCGGTGCGCTTCGTGAACGCGTCCAGGGTGGGCCGCTTCGACGTGTTCGTGTCGTCGGTGTCGATGTAGAGCGGCCAGTTGGCGAAGGTGAGCACCCGGTCCCGGTCGGACAGGTCGCGGCCGGCCCGGTCGGCCGGTTCGACGTACGCCGGGGGCACGCCGCAGCCGGCGAGGAACGCTGCGGCGCCGGTTCCGCCGATCCCCCGCAGCAGTGCGCGGCGGGACATGGTCTTGCTCAGGGTCGCTGTCACGCGGACAGCTTCACGGCGGGTGCCGAGCGGGGGCAATGGACGCTCCGTCGACTCGAAGGGCGCGGCCCCGACACCCTGTCGATCAGGGTGCCGGGGCCGCGGGGGCGGAGATCCCGGGACGGGCCCGGGGAAGGACGTCGGCTCAGCCGAGGGACGTCATCACGTGCTTGATGCGCGTGTAGTCCTCGAAGCCGTAGCCGGACAGGTCCTTGCCGTAGCCGGACTTCTTGAAGCCGCCGTGCGGCATCTCGGCGACCAGCGGGATGTGGGTGTTGATCCACACGCAGCCGAAGTCGAGGGCCTTGGACATGCGCATCGCGCGCGCGTGGTCCTTGGTCCACACGGAGGAGGCCAGGGCGTACTCGACGCCGTTGGCGTACTCGAGGGCCTGGGCCTCGTCGGTGAAGGACTGGACCGTGATGACCGGGCCGAAGACCTCGTTCTGGATGATCTCGTCGTCCTGCTTGAGGCCGGAGACGACGGTCGGGGCGAAGAAGTAGCCCTTGTCGCCGACCCGGTGGCCGCCCGCCTCGACCTTGGCGTGGGCGGGGAGGCGCTCGATGAAGCCGCTGACCTGCTTGAGCTGGTTGGCGTTGTTCAGCGGGCCGTAGAGCACGTCCTCGTCGTCCGGCAGGCCGGTCTTCGTGTCGGCGGCGGCCTTGGCGAGGGCGGCGACGAACTCGTCGTGGATGGACTCGTGGACGAGCACGCGGGTGGCGGCGGTGCAGTCCTGGCCGGCGTTGAAGAAGCCGGCGACGGAGATGTCCTCGACGGCCTTGGCGATGTCGGTGTCCTCGAAGACCACGACCGGGGCCTTGCCGCCCAGCTCCAGGTGGACGCGCTTGACGTCCTTGGCCGCCGACTCGGCGACCTGCATGCCGGCCCGGACCGAACCGGTGATGGAGGCCATCGCCGGGGTGCGGTGCTCGACCATGGCGCGGCCGGTCTCGCGGTCGCCGCAGACGACGTTGAAGACGCCCTTGGGCACGATCTGGCCGATGATCTCGGCGATGAGGACCGTCGAGGCGGGGGTGGTGTCCGAGGGCTTGAGGACGACCGTGTTGCCCGCGGCGAGGGCCGGGGCGAACTTCCACACGGCCATCATCATCGGGTAGTTCCACGGCGCGACCTGCGCGCAGACGCCGACCGGCTCGCGGCGGACGATGGAGGTCATGCCCTCCATGTACTCGCCGGCCGAGCGGCCCTCCAGCATCCGGGCGGCACCCGCGAAGAAGCGGAGCTGGTCCACCATCGGCGGGATCTCCTCGCTCGCGGTGAGCGCGACCGGCTTGCCGGTGTTCTCGACCTCGGCGGCGATGAGTTCCTCGGCGCGCTCCTCGAAGGCGTCCGCGATCTTCAGCAGGACCCTCTGGCGCTCGGCGGGCGTGGTGTCGCGCCAGGCGGGGAAGGCGGCCGCGGCGGCCTCCATGGCGGCGTCGACGTCGGCCTGGCCGGACAGCGGGGAGGTGGCGTACACCTCGCCCGTGGCGGGGTTGGTCACCTCGATGGTGCGGCCGTCGGCCGCGTCCCGGAACTCCCCGTTGATGTAGTTGCGCAACCGGCGCAGCTCGGTGGTCACTGGCCACCCCTCCTGTCACGTTCCGTACCGCGCACACCGTCGTGCGGGGTACCCGTTGGGCGAGAGCCCTCAGCCTAGTCGGTTCACTGTCGCTTTCAACAGGCCCGACCCCCGCCACCTTCGGATTCAGTACATCCAAGCCCCCAGGACAACGGATTTCATCACTTTGGGGTTGCCAGACGGCGAGGTTCGGTGCACAGTGTGGGCGTGGCCAGTCGTAGCGCAGACTCCAGAACCGGAACCGGTTCGTCCCCGACGATCGACGCCGTCTCCCTGGCGATCATCGAACAGCTCCAGGAGGACGGCCGCCGTCCGTACGCCGCCATCGGCAAGGCCGTCGGCCTGTCCGAGGCGGCGGTGCGACAGCGCGTCCAGAAGCTGCTCGACCAGGGCGTCATGCAGATCGTCGCCGTCACCGACCCGCTCACCGTGGGCCTCCGGCGACAGGCGATGGTCGGCGTCCACGTCGAGGGTGACCTGGATCCGGTCGCCGAGGCGCTGACGGCCATGTCCGAATGCCAGTACGTGGTGATGACCGCGGGCTCGTTCGACCTGATGGTGGAGATCGTCTGCGAGGACGACGACCACCTTCTGGATGTGATCAACAGACGCATCCGCACCCTCCCCGGGGTGCGCTCCACCGAGAGCTTCGTCTACCTGAAGCTCAAGAAGCAGACCTATATGTGGGGAACCCGATAGCCGTGAGCAACTCCCGCAGCGATCTCTCCAAGTCCGCCTACGACCACCTGTGGATGCACTTCACCCGCATGTCGTCGTACGAGAACAACCCCGTCCCCACCATCGTCCGCGGTGAGGGCACCTACATCTACGACGACCAGGGCAGGAAGTACCTCGACGGCCTCGCCGGCCTGTTCGTGGTGCAGGCCGGCCACGGCCGCAAGGAGCTCGCCGAGGTCGCGCGCAAGCAGGCCGAGGAGCTCGCCTTCTTCCCGGTGTGGTCGTACGCCCACCCGAAGGCCATCGAGCTGGCCGAGCGCCTCGCCCACGAGGCCCCGGGCGACCTCAACAAGGTCTTCTTCACCACCGGTGGCGGCGAGGCCGTCGAGACCGCGTGGAAGCTCGCCAAGCAGTACTTCAAGCTGATGGGCAAGCCCACCAAGTACAAGGTCATCTCCCGCGCGGTCGCCTACCACGGCACCCCGCAGGGCGCCCTGTCCATCACCGGCCTGCCCGGCCTGAAGGCCCCCTTCGAGCCGCTGGTCCCCGGCGCGCACAAGGTGCCGAACACCAACATCTACCGCGCGCCGCTGTTCGGCGACGACCCGGAGGCCTTCGGCCGCTGGGCCGCCGACCAGATCGAGCAGGAGATCCTGTTCGAGGGTCCCGACACCGTCGCCGCCGTCTTCCTGGAGCCGGTGCAGAACGCCGGCGGCTGCTTCCCGCCGCCGCCCGGGTACTTCCAGCGCGTCCGCGAGATCTGCGACAAGTACGACGTGCTGCTCGTCTCCGACGAGGTCATCTGCGCCTTCGGCCGCCTCGGCACCACCTTCGCCTGCGACAAGTTCGGCTACGTGCCGGACATGATCACCTGCGCGAAGGGCATGACCTCGGGTTACTCCCCGATCGGCGCGTGCATCGTCTCCGACCGGCTCGCCGAGCCGTTCTACAAGGGCGACAACACCTTCCTGCACGGCTACACCTTCGGCGGCCACCCGGTCTCGGCCGCGGTCGGCCTCGCCAACCTCGACCTGTTCGACCGGGAGAAGCTGAACCAGCACGTCCTCGACAACGAGGGCAACTTCCTCTCCACGCTGCAGAAGCTGCACGACCTGCCGATCGTCGGCGACGTCCGCGGCAACGGCTTCTTCTACGGCATCGAGCTCGTGAAGGACAAGGCCACCAAGGAGTCCTTCAACGAGGAGGAGACCGAGCGCGTCCTGTACGGCTTCCTCTCCAAGGCCCTCTTCGAGAACGGCCTGTACTGCCGGGCCGACGACCGTGGCGACCCGGTCATCCAGCTGGCCCCGCCGCTGATCTCGGACCAGTCCACGTTCGACGAGATCGAGCAGATCCTCCGCGCCACCCTCACCGAGGCCTGGACGAAGCTGTAAGTCTCGACGCGCGCCACGCCGCCCTCACGGCGTGTCACCCCGGCCCGGACCTGCCGCCATCCGAGTGGATGACGGCGCGTCCGGGCCGCGTGCGCGCGTACCGCCCGCCCCGAGTCCCTACGGTGCGAAGCGGTGCCCTCGACGGGTGGCGTACCGATCACGCCGGGCGCGCGACGCCCCGGCCCTCCGGCCCCCGCTCCCCGATCCGGCCTGACCGGCACGACACCCCGCGAGCGCCCCAGTGACCGACCGGCCCGCCCGGTCGTTCCCCCGACTGGGGGGACACCACCGACCGGCTCCGACATCGAGGTGTGCACGAGATGGCCCCACCGGACAACGACGTGCTCTGGGCGCGTTCCCTGCGCTGCAGCCTGGGCGGCCGCGCGAGCGCCGCCGACGTGCTCACCGGGATCAACGTCGGCGTACGCGAAGGCGAGATCCTCGCCGTCGTCGGCCCCCGCGGCAGCGGCAAGACCACCCTGCTGCGCTGTCTGTCCGGACAGACCGTCACCCAGGAGGGCGAGGTCTGGTTCAACAGCGCGCCCGTGCACACCATGAACCGCGCCCAGCGCGAACGGCTCCGCCGCGACCGCTTCGGCTGGATCGACCCCGAGCCCGACCTGGTCCCCGAACTCACCGCCTGGGAGAACACCGCCCTGCCGCTGCTGCTGCGCGGCACCTCCCGCCGCGCCGCCAAGACCGCCGCCGCCGAATGGCTGGAGCGCCTCGACATCGGCACCTGCGCCCGCACCCGCCCCGCCTCCCTCACGCGCGCGGAGCGCCAGCGGATCGCCACCGCCCGGGCCCTGATCACCAGCCCCGCCGTGCTGTTCGCGGACGAACCGACCGCCACCCTCCACAGCGCCGACGCCGCACAGGTGCTGCGCACCCTCACCGCCGCGGCCCGCTCGCACGGCATCACCGTGCTCCTGGCGACCCACGACCTCGGCGTCGCCGCCCTCGCCGACCGGACGATCGCGCTCCGCGACGGACGGCGCGTCGGCACCACCACGCCGGCCACCGGGGCGGAGGGCGTCACGGCGTGCTCGCTCTCCGTCTAGTCACCGGGTCCCACCCGCTCGTCCAGCTCCGCCGCCTGCTGGTCGCCACGGCCGCCGCCGGCGTCGGCTTCCTCCTGCTGTGCGCCCTCGGCTACGCGGCCGGCCACCCCGCCCGGTCCTCCGACGCCGCGCTGCGCCTGCTGTGGTGCCTGCCGCCGCTCGTCGCCACCGTGCAGTTCGCGGTGGCCGTCGCCCGGACGGACCCGAGCACCCGGCCCCGGCCCGGCCTGTCCGCGGTCGGCCTCGGCCCCGGCCGGCTCACCGTGATCGCCGCCGCCTCCACGGCCGTCGCCTGCGCCCTCGGCTCCCTCCTGGCCCTCCTCTTCTACCTCCACCTGCGCGGTGACATCACCGGACTCCCCTTCGACGGCGCCGCCGCCGACCTGCTCGCCGCCGACCGGCCCCTCCCGCTGGCCGGCGCGCTCACCCTGCTCGCCCTCGTCCCGGTCGCCGCGGCGACGGCGGCCGGCCTCGCCCTGCGCCCGGGCCGCCCGGAACCCGCCCCCGACCGCTCCCCCACGGCCGGAATGCCCTGGGGCGTGGCCCTGCTCACCGGGGGCCTCGCCGTGGAGACGTACGCGGCACGCGGCGACGGCGGCGGGCTGTTCGCCGGCTGGTTCCTCACCGCGATCGGCCTGGCCATGATCGGCCCGTCCCTCACGTACGCCTGCGGCCGCCTGCTCCAGACGGCCCGCCCGGGTGCGGTACGGCTGCTCGCCGGCCGCGTCCTGATGACCGAGTCCCGCCGCCTCGGCCGCCCCCTCGGCATCCTGGCCGCGGTCGGCTCGGCCGGGGTCGCGGCGGCCACGTACTACGGCGGGGCGGCGTTCGGCCCGCTCACCTGGCTGGGCGCGCTCGTGGTCGTCGGCTGCACCACGGCGACCCTGCTGACCGCGGCCCTCGAAGCCCGCCAGTCCCGCGCCCGGACCACCGCCGCCCTCCACCGACTCGGCGCCCCGCCCACGATCCTCCGCACGACGGCACTGCTGCGGGCGGGGGCCCTGATCGCGGTGTTCGTGCCGCTGACATGGCTGGTGGGAACACTGGCGGCGATCCCCCTCCAGAAGTAACCCTTCACCCCCTCGTCGCCGGCCCCCTCCTCTCGTGGCCCCATGACCCGCCCCCGCCCCCGCCCGCGTCCCCGTCCCCACCACCGATGCCGTCCTCCTCGGCTGCGCCCTGCTGCCCGAGGCCGCCGCCAAGGTCCGCGCGGACGGTGCGCTGGTGTTCCCGCCGGTGCCGCATCTGCCGTTCGACCCGTACCGCGCCCGGCTGTACGGGCCGGACGAGCTGTACGACGCGGCGAACCTGGGCGCGCACACCGTGCCGTTCGAGGACGGGGTGCTGGACAAGGCGCTGGACGTCCGCTCCGCCGCGCCGTCGTTCACGCCGTCGGTGACGGACTGGGCGCGCGGCGTTCGAGGTCCGGGCACGGTGGCCGCGCGGCGGCCACTCGGTGGGCATCCCGACCTGGTTCTACGGCCGCGAGCCGCCGAACGCCTTCGCGTCCCAGGTGGCCAAGTACTTCGCCAACGCGATCCGCGAGGACGGCCTGCCGGCGCGCTCCACGGCGGGGGTCGTCTTCCTGCCGGGCGCGGCCGGCACGGTGCAGGAGATCTTCGACGACGCGACGCCGAATGAGCGGAGAATCCGCGCGCGCCGCCGGGCCGGCCCGGGGCAGAATCCACGGCGATGGATGTCTTCGTGTGTACGGGGTGTGGGGCGGCCCTGACGGCCCCGGTGGCGCGGGTCCCGCTTCCGCCGGAGGCCCACGGCCGCTACGGGCACGTCCCGATGCCGCCGCTGATGGAGCCGGGGACGTACGCGGTGGATCCGGTGCCGTCGGGCCCTCCGTACCGGAAGTGGGAGGCCGTCGGGGAGGCGGAGGCGGCGGCCCGGGGGCTGTTCGCGCCGGTCTGGCCCGTGTCCTTCGGCCGGGCGGGGCGGATCGTGACCGCGCCGGGCGACACCCGCGGCACGGTACTGATCCCCGAGCACTCCGGCGATGCCTGCCTGGGCATGTGCGCCGGGGAGCGGCCGAACATGGCGTGCGCCGCGTGCGGGCTCCTGGTGGCGTCCCGGGAGGACGACTGCGGCATATGGCAGGCGGTGTGGATGGAGCCGGACGCGGTACGCCGGGTGCCGACCGGCCTGCCCGTCCCGGCCCCGGTGTTCACGCCGGCCCCGCCGGACACCCCGGCCGGCGGCCGGCACGACCGCTGGTCGGCGGCCGCGGGCGCGGCGCTCGCCCATCTGCTCGCGGCCTCGGGCGGCGACCGGCTCGAACTGCCGGGCGGCTACGCCGACCTGATGGTCGCGCGGGCACTCGGCCGGCTGCTCCCGGCGGACGGGCCGGCGCGCCGTGTGGGACTGGTGGGCGACGGGGACCCGGACATCGCGTTCGTCCCGTACAGCGCACCCGACGCCGGCACCGCGATCCCCGTCCCACTGCCCGACGGCATCTGGGCCTGTCTCGCGCTGCCCGGGGAGACGTCCCCTCTCCCCGCGTCGGGCACGCTGCCGGCCGGGGTGCTGCGCGACGACTATCCGCTGCCCGACCACCCCACGGGGACCGTCTCCCCCGACCGGGCCGTGTTCCTGCGGACGCTGGCCCGGATGCCGGCGGTCCGCCGGCCGTGGCTGCGGGCGCTGTACGACCGGGTGTGGGTGGACCACGTACCGCTGTGAGTTCCCTCCGGTGCCTCGGGAACGGTCGGAGTCCCCGCCCCGTACGGCGGTGTCCCCGCCCTGCGAACCGGGGCCGCTACGTATCGGAGGGGCCGAGCACGACCACGTCCTCCGCCTCGAACACCACGTCCACCTCGGCGCCGCCCTCCGGCGCCTCCCGCAGGCCGAACTCGGCCTCCAGAAAGGGCCCTTCGGCGGGCTGGAGGGTGACGGTGACGCGGGTGCCGCGGAAGGTGCGGGCGGTGACCCGGCAGGCGAGACCGTCGCCGGACGGGGCGAGACGGACGCCGGCGGGGCGGACGAGGAGGGAGCGCTCGCCCTGCGGAGCGCCGTCGGGGACGGGGATCTTGCCCCAGACGGTGGTGGCCGCGGCACCGGCGACGGTGGCGGGGACGATGTTGTCGAAGCCGAGGAAGCGGGCGACGAACGCGTCCGCGGGCGCCTGCCACACGTCGAGCGGTGTGCCGGACTGGGCGATCCGCCCGTCGCGCATGACGACGATCCGGTCGGCGAGCGCGAACGCCTCGCCCTGGTCATGGGTGACGGCGAGCACGGTCGTCCCCAACGTCCCGAAGAGCCGCCGCAGTTCGACGACGAGCCGCTCACGCAGGCCGCGGTCGAGCTGGCCGAGGGGTTCGTCGAGCATGAGCAGTCGAGGGCGGGGCGCGAGGGCGCGGGCGAGGGCGACACGCTGCTGTTCGCCGCCGGACAGCGCGGACACGGCACGTCGTCCGGCGCCGGGCAGGCCGACGAGGTCGAGCAACTCCTCGACCCGCGCGGTCTGTTCGCTCTTCGGAGCCCCGTGCATGCGCAGTCCGAAGGCGACATTGCCGGCGACGTCGCGCTGCGGGAAGAGCTGGTGGTCCTGGAACATGAGGCCGACGCCGCGCCGGTGCACGGGCACCGCCGCCTGGTCGGCGCCGCCGAGCAGGACCCGTCCGCCGTCGAGCGGCTGGAGTCCGGCGACGGCCCGCAGCAGCGTGGACTTGCCGCTGCCGCTGGGTCCGAGCACGCACACGATCTCGTGCTCGGCGACGTCCAGGTCGACGGCGTCGAGGACGGCACGGCCCGCGAACCGTACCGTCGCGCCGGTGAGCGTCAGCATCAGAACTCCCCCGTCGTCCGGTCGGTGCGCAGCCGTTCGAGCAGCAGCAGGGACACCGCGCACACCACCATCAGGATCGTCGAAAGGGCCATGGCCTGGCCGTAGTTGAGGTCGCCGGGCCGGCCGAGCAGCCGGGCGACGGCGACCGGCAGGGTCGGGTTGTCGGGGCGGGCGATGAACACCGTCGCGCCGAACTCGCCGAGGGACACGGCGAAGGCGAACCCGGCGGCGATGAGCAGCGCCCGCCGCACCAGCGGCAGGTCGACCTCGCGCCAGGCCCGCCATGGCGACGCCCCGAGCACGGCGGCGGCCTCCCGCAGCCGGTCGTCCACGGCCCGCAGCACCGGCAGCATGATCCGTACGACGAAGGGGACCCCGACCAGGGCCTGCGCGAGCGGCACCAGGATCCAGCTGGCGCGCAGGTCCAGCGGCGGTTCGTCGAGGGTGATGAGGAAGCCGAAGCCGACGGTGACGGCGGACACCCCGAGCGGCAGCATCAGCAGCGCGTCGAAGCCGCGCACGAGCCGCCCGGATCCGCGCCGGGTGAGCGCGGCGGCGGCGAGGCCGCCGATGACGACGGCGATCGCGGTGGCGGCGAGCGCGTACCGCAGGGAGTTGACCAGGGTGTCGGTCATCGGTACGAGGAAGGTGCCGCTGTCGTCGACGGACTGCAACGCCCGGTAGTAGTCGAGCCCGTAGCCGTCCGGGGTGGCGAAGGAACGCTCGACGAGGACGGCGAGCGGGGCGAGGATCAGCAGCGCGACCGACAGGAGTACGCCGCCGAGCAGCGCCCGCTGGCCGGCACCGCGCGGCCGGCGCGCGGTCCGCTCCGCCGGGACGAGCTTCAGCGCGGTCTCCCGGCGCCGTACCGTCCGGGCGTGCAGGGCGAGGATCGCGCCGACCGCCGCGAACTGCACGAGGGTGAGGACGGCGGCCGTGGACAGCTGGAGCCGGTCGGCGGTCTGCCGGTAGATCTCGGTCTCCAGCGTGGAGTACGCGGGGCCGCCGAGGATCTGCACGATGCCGAACGAGCTCGCGGTGAACAGGAACACCATGACCGCGGCGGAGGCCACGGCCGGCCCGAGCGCGGGCAGCGTCACCGTCCGCCAGGCCCGTAGCCGCGACGCGCCGAGGACCCGCGCGGCCTCCTCCTGACGCGGGTCGAGCTGCGCCCACAGACCGCCGACGGTGCGGACGACGACCGCGTAGTTGAAGAAGACATGGGCGAGGAGGATCGCCCACACGCCGGTGTCGAGCCGTAGCCCCCACAGCTCGTCGAGCAGCCCGCGCCGGCCGACCAGGGCGAGGAACGCCGTACCCACCATGACGGTGGGCAGCACGAACGGCACGGTGACGACGGCGCGCAGCAGCCGCTTGCCGGGAAATTCCAGGCGCGCGAACACATACGCGCCGGGCAGCGCGACGAGCAGGGTGAGCGCGGTGGAGGCGAGGGCCTGCCACAGCGTGAACCACAGCACGTCGAGGATGTCCGGCCGGGTCAGCGTCTCGCCGAACCGGCCGAACGCCCACTGCCCGTCCGGCCGGAGCCCGCGCCCCACGATGGAGGCGACGGGCCAGGCGAAGAACAGCGCGAAGAACGCGACGGGCAGCAGCATCAGCCCGAGCCGCGCCGCGTTCCCCCCGCGCCCCGGGGCGGTCCGGGTCACTTCAGGACGAGCGAGGTCCACTGCTGGATCCACGGGTCACGGTTGTCGGCGATCTTCTTCGGCTCCATCGTCTCCGGCTTGTCGACGACCGCGCCGTGCGTGGTGAACAGGGCGGGAAGCGTCGCGTCGTTCGTGACCGGGTTGACGAACATCTGCAGCGGCAGGTCGTCCTGGAACTTCTTGGAGATCAGGAAGTCGAGGAGCGCCTTGCCGCCCTCCGGGTTCCGCGCCCCGTCCAGCAGGCCCGCGAACTCGGTCTGCCGGAAGCAGGTGCCGGTGGCCACGCCGGTCGGCGCGGTCTTCGGCTGCGGGTCGGCGTACAGCACCTCGACCGGCGGGGAGGAGGCGTAGGAGACGACGAGCGGACGGTCGCCCTTGGCCTTCTTGCCGCCGGCCGAACCGGAGAACTCCTGGTTGTAGGCAAGCTCCCAGCTGTCGACCGTCTTGACGCCGTTGTCCTTCAGCTTCTTCCAGTAGTCGGCCCAGCCGCCGTCGCCGTAGTGGGCGGCGGTGCCGAGCAGGAAGCCGAGGCCCGGGGAGGAGCGCTCGGGGTTCTCGACGACGAGCAGATCCTTGTACGCGGGCTTCGCCAGGTCGTCGAAGGTCTGCGGCGGGGCGAGCTTCTTGCTCGCGAAGTACGCCTTGTCGTAGTTGACGCAGATGTCGCCCGAGTCGATCGGGGTGACCCGGTGCTCGGCCTTGTCGAGCTGGAGGGCGTCGGGGACCCGGTCCAGGCCCTTCGCCTCGTACGGGGTGAAGATGCCGTTGTCGAGGGCGCGGGACAGCAGGGTGTTGTCGACACCGAAGAAGACGTCGCCCTGCGGGGAACCCTTGGTCAGGATCTCCTTGTTGACGGCCGCGCCGGCGTCGCCGCTCTTGAGGACCTTGACCGTGTAACCGGTCTGCTTCGTGAAGGCGGCGAGCACCTCCTTGGAGGCGCTGAAGGAGTCGTGGCTGACGAGCGTGACGGTCTTGCCGCCCGTCTTGCCGCCGCCGGCCTCGTCCTTGCCCCCGTCCGCACCGCCACCGCACGCGGCGAGGGTGGTGACACCGAGCGCGCTCACGAGCGCGACGGCGGCCAGCTTGCGGCTGCTCATCTTGGTGTGCACTGGTTTTCCTCCTGGGTGTGACCAGGAAGAGACGCGGCCCTGCCCGCTCCCGGAGGTCCGGGCGCGGGCAGGGCGCAACAGCTCGAGTCTCGTCCGAACTTCCTACCCAGAATGACCTGGGCGAGGTTCAGAGGGTCTGCGGTCCCCCGGCCACCGGCCGGTCACCGCACTCTCAGCGCTGTGGCGCTCCCCTGTCGGAATATGCAGATGTGTTCGAGCCCAGGGTACAAGCCCGGGGCGGGACCGTCACCGGGCGGCCGAGGTCAGCGCTCGGAGGCGGCCAGCTGCCCGCAGGCGCCGTCGATCTCCTGGCCGCGGGTGTCACGGACGGTGACCGGAACGCCGTGGGCGGCGATGGCCTCCACGAACGCCTTCTCGTCCTCGGGACGGGACGCGGTCCACTTCGAGCCGGGCGTCGGGTTCAGCGGGATGAGGTTGACGTGCACCCTCCCCCTGGCTCCGCCGGAGGTACCCCCACCCTTGAGCAGCCGGCCGAGCAGGTCGCCGCGCCACGCCTGGTCGTTGATGTCGCGGATCAGCGCGTACTCGATGGAGACCCGGCGGCCGGACTTCTCCGCGTACTCCCAGGCCGCGTCGAGGACCTCGCGGACCTTCCAGCGGGTGTTGACGGGGACGAGGGTGTCGCGCAGCTCGTCGTCGGGCGCGTGCAGCGACACGGCGAGCCGGCACTTGAAGCCCTCGTCGGCGAAGCGGTGGATGGCCGGGACGAGACCGACGGTGGAGACGGTGATGCCGCGCTGCGACAGGCCGAGGCCGTCGGGCTCCGGGTCGGTGAGGCGGCGGATGGCGCCGACGACCCGCTTGTAGTTGGCGAGCGGCTCGCCCATGCCCATGAAGACGATGTTCGACAGCCGGGCCGGTCCGCCCGGGACCTCGCCGTCGCGCAGCGCGCGCATGCCGTCGACGATCTGGTGGACGATCTCCGCCGTCGACAGGTTGCGGTCCAGGCCAGCCTGGCCGGTGGCGCAGAACGGGCAGTTCATGCCGCAGCCGGCCTGCGAGGAGATGCACATGGTGACCCGGTCCGGGTAGCGCATCAGGACCGACTCGACGAGGGTGCCGTCGTGCAGCTTCCACAGCGTCTTGCGGGTGGTGTCGTCGTCGCAGGACACGTGCCGGACGACCGACATCAGATCGGGCAGCAACTCGCCGGCCAGCTTCTCGCGGGACGCGGCGGGGATGTCGGTCCACTCGGCCGGGTCGTGCGCGTACCGGGCGAAGTAGTGCGTGGACAGCTGCTTGGCGCGGAACGGCTTCTCGCCGATCGCGGCGACCGCTTCCTTGCGCTCGGCGGGCGTGAGATCGGCCAGGTGCCGCGGGGGCTGCTTGGCCCCGCGGGGGGCGACGAAGGTCAGTTCTCCGGGAAGTGGACGGGCCACGGCGGGCGTCTCCTCAAGACGACGAGGTCCGACGTCCCCACGGTGGCGGGGAGTACGAAGGGCCCGCGGCGACACGCCACAGGCCCTTCCAGCGTACCGCTGTCGTCCGTCAACCGGTGCCCACGAAGAGCGCCAGCAGCAGCCACACCACCGGCGCCGACGGCAGGAGCGAGTCGAGCCGGTCCATGATGCCGCCGTGCCCGGGGAGCAGCGTGCCCATGTCCTTGATGCCGAGGTCCCGCTTGATCATCGACTCGCCGAGGTCGCCGAGCGTGGCGCTGGCCGCGACCGCGAGGCCGAGCAGCAGGCCCTGCCACCACACGCCGTCGTCGATCAGGAACTCCATGCACAGGGCGCCCGCCGCCATCGTGAAGGCGATGGCGCCGGCCAGGCCCTCGCGGGTCTTGCCGGGGCTGATGCGCGGGGCGAGCTTGTTCTTGCCGAAGCGCCAGCCGACCGCGTACGCGCCGGTGTCGCTGACCACGGTCAGCAACAGGAAGGTGAGCACCCGCCACGGGCCGTCGTCCGGGGTCAGCAGCATCGTCACGAACGTCGCCAGGAACGGCACGTAGAACAGGGCGAACACGCCCGCCGTGACGTCCTTCAGATAGCCCTCGGGCGGTTCGATCATCCGCCAGACGAGGACCGCGAGCGCGGTGAGCGCGGTGGCGACAAAGGCGCCCTCGGCACCGCGCACGTATCCGGCGACGACCATGGCGGCGCCGCCGACGGCGAGCGGGATCAGGGGGGCCTTGATCTCCTTGCGTTCCTTCAGCCGGGAGGTCAGCTCCCACAGGCCGACGACGACCGCCACGACGACGACGGCGACGAAGGCCGGCTTCCAGATGAAGAGGGAGGCGATGATGACGGCGCCGAGGCCGACGCCGACTCCTATCGCCGCGCCCAGGTCACGGCCCGCGCTCTTCTTCTGCCGCGACTGCTGCCGCCGGGGCGGGGGCGTGGCCGCGGGCGGCTGGGAGGGGCTGGACATGGGCTCCTGCGGGTGCTCGTGCGGCGGCGTCTGGTCGTGCGGCGCGCTCGGGTGGAACCCCGGTTCACCGGGTCCCGGCTCGGGCGGCGACGCGTGCGCGTGGGCCGGTGCCGGGTATGCCGGGTCGTACCGGAATCCCTGCTCCTGGCCCGGTCCGTGACCGGGTCCGTATCCCGGCCCCGGCTCCTGCGGGAACGCCGGATTCCGCGGGAATCCGACCCCCTGCGGGAAGCCGTGGCCCTGCGGGGTCGCGGGGTCCGGGAACGCGTGGTCACGCGCGTGGTCACGCGGCGAGTGACCGCCCGGCTGGGCGGCCCCCCGGCCGTGAACGTCCTGGTCGTCGCCGGCGGGCACCTCGGACACGACGGGCAGAGGCCGCGTCTGCGTCACCGGGTGCCCGTCGTGGGCGTGGGCGGGACCCGCCGGGGCAGGCCCCTGGTAGGGCCCCGGATGACCGGATCCGGCCGGGGCCCCCCAGGATGACTCGTTCATCAGACCTCGAGGAGCTCGGCTTCCTTGTGCTTGAGCAGCTCGTCGACCTGCGCCACGTGCTTCGCGGTGAGGTCGTCGAGCTCCTTCTCCGCGCGGCGGCCGTCGTCCTCGCCGACCTCGCCGTCCTTGACGAGCTTATCGATGGCCTCCTTGGCCTTGCGGCGCACGGAACGGATGGAGACCTTCGAGTCCTCGGCCTTGCCTCGGGCGACCTTGATGAACTCCTTGCGGCGTTCCTGCGTCAGCTCGGGGAAGACCACTCGGATGATGCTGCCGTCGTTGCTCGGGTTGACGCCGAGGTCCGAGTCGCGGATGGCCTGCTCGATGTTGCGCAGCGCGCTCTTGTCGAACGGGGTCACCACGGCCATGCGCGGCTCCGGAACGGAGAACGACGCCAGCTGATTGATCGGGGTGATGGCACCGTAGTAGTCGGCCACGATCTTGTTGAACATCGCCGGGTGCGCACGGCCGGTGCGGATCGCGGCGAAGTCCTCCTTGGCGACCACGACGGCCTTCTCCATCTTTTCCTCGGCCTCGAGGAGGGTCTCTTCGATCACCACTTGCTCCTGCGTGTCGTCGCGTTGTGTCCTGCACGGTGTACGACCGGCAGGGCTCTGTCCATCCCCCTCGCGGGGACCGTCCCCCTCGTGGGGGGGGCTGTCCCCTCGCGGGGTGGTTCCCGGTTCGGGTCAGGCCCGGGTGCCCTGGTCGCTCACGAGCGTGCCGATCTTCTCACCCTTCACCGCGCGCGCGATATTGCCCTCGGCGAGCAGTTCGAAGACGAGGATCGGAAGGTTGTTGTCACGGCACAGGGTGATGGCGGTGGCGTCGGCGACCTTCAGGTCGCGGGACAGCACCTCGCCGTACTCCAGAGCGTCGAACTTGACCGCGTCCGGGTTCCGCTTCGGGTCGGAGTCGTAGACACCGTCCACGCCGTTCTTGCCCATGAGCAGGGCCTCGGCGTCGATCTCCAGGGCGCGCTGGGCGGCCGTGGTGTCGGTGGAGAAGTACGGCATGCCCATGCCGGCACCGAAGATGACCACGCGGCCCTTCTCCAGGTGGCGCACGGCGCGCAGCGGGATGTACGGCTCGGCGACCTGGCCCATGGTGATGGCCGTCTGGACGCGGGAGTCGATGCCCTCCTTCTCCAGGAAGTCCTGGAGGGCGAGGCAGTTCATCACGGTGCCGAGCATGCCCATGTAGTCGGAGCGGGCCCGGTCCATGCCGCGCTGCTGGAGCTCGGCGCCGCGGAAGAAGTTGCCGCCGCCGATGACGATGGCGATCTCCGCACCGTCACGTACGACCGCGGCGATCTCGCGCGCGATCGCGTGCACGACATCCGGGTCGACCCCGAGGCCGGTACCTCCGGAGAATGCCTCTCCGGACAGCTTCAGCATGAAGCGGCCGGCCTTCTTGCCGTTCTTGTCGTCGCCCTGTGCGGCGCCCTGATTCATGGAGATCTCCTCGTGCACATACGAAGGAGGCCATTGCCTGGGGTCCTTGCGGCTTCCCGTACGGCAATGGCCTCCTCGTCAGATCTGCGGCCGTCCGGCGCGAACGCGGGCGGCTGCCTCAGACCCTACCGGGGTCCGGTGTACGTCGCGTACGTACGGACTCAGATGCCGACCTTGATGCGGGTGAAGCGCTTCAGGGTGACACCGGCCTCGTCCAGGATCTGCTGGACGGTCTTCTTGTTGTCAAGGGCGTACGGCTGGCCGAGCAGCGTGGCGTCCTTGAAGAAACCGTTGAGGCGACCCTCGACGATCTTCGGCAGCGCGGCCTCGGGCTTGCCCTCGGCGCGGGTGGTCTCCTCGGCGACGCGACGCTCGGTCTCGACGACCTCGGCCGGGACGTCCTCCTTGGAGAGGTACTTCGGGGCGAACGCGGCGATGTGCTGCGCGACACCCTTGGCGACCACGGCGTCGTCCTTGTCGAGCTCGACGAGGACACCGATCTGCGGCGGCAGGTCGGGCATCGTGCGGTGCATGTACGCGGAGACGAAGCCGTCGGCGTACGCGGCGAAGCGGTCGAGGACGATCTTCTCGCCGAGGTTGGCGTTGGCCTCGTCGACGAACGCCTGGACGGTCTTGCCGGCCTCGATCTCGGAGGCGAGCAGGGCCTCGAGGTCGGCCGGCTTGGTGGCGGCGACGTGGGCGGCCAGCGCGTCGGCGACGGCGAGGAACTTCTCGCCCTTGGCGACGAAGTCCGTCTCGCACTTCAGCTCGACCAGGACACCGGAGGCGTTGTCGTCGGCGATGAGGGAGACCACGGCGCCGTTCTCGGCGGAGCGGCCCTCACGCTTGGCGACACCCTTCTGGCCCTTGATGCGCAGGGCCTCGACGGCCTTGTCGACATCGCCGGCGGCCTCGTCCAGGGCCTTCTTGCAGTCCATCATGCCGGCGCCGGTGAGCTCGCGGAGCTTCTTGACGTCAGCGGCGGTGTAGTTCGCCATGAGTCTGTTTCTCTCTCGAAGTCTGAAAGATCGGGCGGGGCCACCGGGGGACGGCGGGGGCTTTGTGGGCCCCCGCCGTCGTCACCCGAAGGTCCTCAGGGTCCTGAAGAGGATCAGGCCTGCTCGGCGTCCGCGGCCGGAGCCTCGGCAGCGGCCTCGGCGGGGGCCTCAGCCGGGGTCTCGGCGGGGGCCTCGGCGGGGGCCTCGGCGGCAGCCTCGGCCGGCTTCTCGGCGGCGGCCTCGTCGGCCTTCTTCTCACCCTCGAGCAGGTCGCGCTCCCACTCGGCGAGCGGCTCGCCGGCGGCCTTCTCGCCCGGCTTCGAGTCGCCGGTCGCGGCGCCGGAACGGGCGATGAGGCCCTCGGCGACGGCGTCGGCGATCACGCGGGTGAGCAGGGTGACGGAGCGGATCGCGTCGTCGTTGCCCGGGATCTTGTAGTCGACCTCGTCGGGGTCGCAGTTGGTGTCGAGGATCGCGACGACCGGGATGTGGAGCTTGCGCGCCTCACCGACGGCGATGTGCTCCTTCTTGGTGTCGACGATCCAGACGGCGCTCGGCACCTTCTGCATCTCGCGGATACCACCAAGGGTCTTCTCCAGCTTGGCCTTCTCGCGGGAGAGGACCAGGAGCTCCTTCTTGGTGAGGCCGGAGGCGGCCACGTCCTCGAAGTCGATCTGCTCGAGCTCCTTGAGGCGCTGCAGACGCTTGTAGACGGTCGAGAAGTTGGTGAGCATGCCGCCCAGCCAGCGCTGGTTGACGTACGGCATGCCGACGCGGGTCGCCTGCTCGGCGATGGCCTCCTGCGCCTGCTTCTTCGTACCGACGAACATGATGGAGCCGCCGTGCGCGACGGTCTCCTTGACGAACTCGTAGGCGCGGTCGATGTACGACAGCGACTGGAGCAGGTCGATGATGTAGATGCCGTTGCGCTCGGTGAAGATGAAGCGCTTCATCTTCGGGTTCCAGCGACGGGTCTGGTGACCGAAGTGGACGCCGCTCTCCAGCAGCTCCCGCATCGTGACGACGGCCATGGCCATCTCCTTGGGTTCTCGGTTGTTTTCCTGACGCCCCGGCGCGCCGTGCCACGAAGGACCGAAAGGCGCTGCCACCCGTCACGAGAACCGGTGGCGGGGCGTGCGAAGTCGACCCGGTGACCCGGGTCGCCATGGAAAGTGTACGGGACCCTGGGAGCACCGGGTGACGGAGCTGTCCACAAGCCGGGAGTTATCCACAGATTCCGGCTCCGTCGGTCAGGGGTGGGCGGGGGCGGCCATGCTCATTCCATGCACATCGTCACCGCGACGGCACTGTCCGTGATCCTGCCCCTGGCCTTGCCACTGCCCCCGACACCACCACGTTCGACTCCCCCACCGCGCCCCACCCCCTCATCCGCGCACCCGGCCCGCGCGAGCTGGCCGGTGGGACCACCCCGGCCCGAGATCCTGCGCAGGTGGGAGCCACCGCCGGGCCCGTACGCGGCGGGCCACCGCGGCGTCGACCTGGCCGCACCGCCCGGCACCCCGGTCCGCGCCCCGGCGGCCGGCACGGTCGCTTTCGCCGGCCAGGTCGGCGGTCACGGCGTCCTCACCCTGACCCTCGCCGGGACGGGCACCCCGCCGCTGCGCACCACCTACGGCCCCGTTGACCCGCTGCTCCCGGCCGGTAGCGCGGTACGCGCGGGCGACCTGATCGCGCACGTCACCGCCGGAGACCACTGCCCCCGCACCTGCCTCCACTGGGGCCTGCTACGGGGCGACACCTACCTGAACCCACTGGGCCTCCTGGGCACCGGCCCGTCCCGCCTGCTCCCGCTCTGGGACCGCACGCCGGACTGACATGCCCACCGCACGACCACAGCGCTGGACGCGGAAGATCGGCAGCTTCAACAGCCGCCGGATCGCCGTGCACGAGGGCC